>CAXUIQ010000010.1:0-23876 GCA_964250815.1 uncultured Acetobacteraceae bacterium | reverse complement strand
CGGGCGGCCGAGGCGGGCCCGCCCGGACGGAGCGCGCACGGACACCGCGCCGTCCTGCGCAACGGACTCGGCTGCAACCGTGAACCGCCGGGGCCGCGCCAGCGGCCGGGCGAGGACCACGTTCGCTGCGGGCGCCCTCGCTGTCACGGCCCGGCCTCCGATGGCGAGCACCGGATGGCGCTCCGGGTCGGCGGGGTGCCACGCCCAGCCCCGCAGTCCGCACCCCCAGGCCTCCACCGCTCCCTCGACCGCAACGATCGCGGCAACGCTGAGCGGGCTGCCCAGCAACGGCGTGCCGCCGCAGTCCACGTCCAGCACGTTGGCGCCGCGCCACCCCGCGGGCAGCCGGCCCTTGCCGCCGGACCACCTCGGCCGCACTGCAACGCCATCCAGCTTGAGTTGCACCTCATGGGCCATGCCCACATGCACCCGGCCGTCGCCGTCCAGCCCGCACCAGCCCGGCAACTCCGCCGTGCGCGCCACCGCGGCCGCCAGCGCCCCAAGCGTCGGGGTGGGCACGCTGCTCCGAAGCGCCGCGGCGGTGGCGAGGACGGAGCGTTCGGTGTCGCCCTGCAAACGCGCGCAAGCGGCCAGGCCAGCCCATGCTTCAGGCAACGCGAACCGGCGGCCCAGGTCTTCGAACAGGCCGCCCGCCCGGGACAAGCCACTATCCTGCATCAGCGCGCTCGCCAAGGCCAACGCAACCGTCCCGTCATGCGGCACCAGGCGATGGGCGCGCTCCAGCCAACGCAACGCCTCGGCCGGGTCGCCAGCCGCCGCCGCGGCTTGGCTGCGGCTCCAGGCGGATTGCACCAGTTCCTGCCATTTCTGGTCAGGCGTCTGACGGCGGTGCGCCTTTGCCCGAGCTTGGACATCCGACAGCAGGGCGTTGCTCACAGCTTGCAGGGCCTTCCAGCATCCGGCCCTTGTGGCGGCCGTTCAGTGGGCGGGGACGGGCTGCCCTTGCTTCTGCGGCACCGACTCGCCCGAAACCAGCGCAGGCGGCAACGCTGCCAGATCTTTCTCCGCTTCGGCAATGCCGGCCTTGCGCGCGTGCTCCAACAGGACCCGCGCCTGCGCAAGGTCGGTCTGCCCTGCCGTGCCGCGGGCGAGGTAGCGGCCCAGCATCAGCAGCGCATAAGGGTGGCCCTTTTCTGCCGCCTTGGCGTACCACCCTTGGGCGGCAACCCGGTCGATCGGAATGTCGTGGCCGCCGCCCAGCATCGCGCCCATGGCGAACTGCGCCCCGACATGGCCCTTGTCCGCCGCTGCCTGGAACAGCTTCTGCGCCGCCGCGTGGTCGCGCGGCCCACCCTTCCCGTTCACCATCATCTCGCCCACCGCGACCTGGGCGTCCACCATGCCGGCATCGGCCGCGCGCTGCATCCAGGCCCGGCCTTCGTGCAGGTCGGCGTCCACGCCCCGGCCCTCCGCGAGCATGCGGCCATACCAATACTGCGCGTTCACCACGCCATCTGCGGCCCGGCGCAGCCATTGCGCGGCCTTGGCGTCGTCGCGGTCGATCCCGACGCCCTCGGCCAGGCAGACGCCGAAGTTGAATGCCGCCACCAAGTCGCCGGAGGTCGCCGCCGCCTCGAACCATTCGCGCGTGCGGACCCGATCCTCCGGATTCCCTCCGCCCGTCATGGCGATGTTCGCCAAGTCGGCCTGCGACGACTTGTCGCCCTTCTCCCCGGCCAACCGGAGCCAGCGCGCGGCCTCGTTGGCGTCGCGGGACACGCCGGCCCCGGTCAGGTAGAGCATTCCGAGCGCCCGTGCCGCGCCGCCATGTCCCTGCTCGGCGGCACGGTGGAACCAAGTGGCAGCCTCGGCATAGTTCGGCGGCAGATCGCCGCCTTTCGCGTAGAGGTCGCCGACGAGGGCCGCCGCTTCCGGATCTCCCGCCAGTGCCGCCCGGCGCAGCCAGCTTTCGCCGGTGACGGGGTCGCGCTCCACGCCGCGCCCCTCCATCAGCGCCAACCCCCACCGCGCCTGGCCGGAGCGGACGCCGCGCTCGGCGGCCCGGCGGTAGAACTGGGCGGCCACCGCCGGGTCCCGGGCCACGCCGGTGCCGGCGTCGGTCATCACGCCGAGCAGGTAAAGGGCCAAGGGCAGGTTCGCCTCGGCCGCCTTCGCGATCTCGGCGACAGCGGCCTGGCGCTCTGGATCAGTTGCTGCGGTCCGCAGCAACGCCAATCCATGACCGAGCGATCCTTGCGCGCAGCCGCCCTCCGCCGAACGGCGGTACCACTCGTCCGCCACCGGCAGGTCGCGCAAGTCTTCCGGCCCGGAGGTCAGGACATAGCCCAGCAACGCCTGCGCGTCGGCCGAACCCGCCTCGGCTGCCGGCTTTGCCCATCGGACAGCTTGGGTGAAGTCCGGCTCGCCCGGCAGCGCCTCGGCAAAAAGGCCGCCTGTCGCCGCGTCGCCGCGGCCGGTGCCCGTCAGATAAAGGGCGGCCAGCGCCGCCTGGGCCTCGATCTTGCCGCTCTCCGCCGCGCGCTGCAGCCAGTGCGCCGCCATGGACCGGCTCGGCGGCACGCCGTTGCCATCGAGGTAAGCACGCCCAACGCGGTACTGCGCCTCGGCGTCCCCTTGCTGGGCGGCCTTGGCGACCACCGGGAAGCCGAGGTGCCGTTCCTCGCCATCCATCTGCCGATAGGCGAGTTGCAGCCGGGCACTCGGTGAAAGCACGGACCGGACACGGTCGAGAAGGCCAGCCATGACTAGGCAGCTCCCAAGCCAGGCGTCACGGCTCGCGCATCCCTTCCATGGTCACGGGCAGCACGCGGCTGAGCAGGTAGCCGACGACCGTGCGCTCGCCCACCTTGATGTCCGCCGTGATCGGCATGCCGGGCGTCACGCGGAAACCCGGCGGCGTGCCGTGCAGCTTGATCTCGTCAAGCGTGATGCGGGTGCGGAAGAACGTCGGGCCGGTCGTGGGCGAACTCTGCTGCACGCCGCGCTGCGTCTGCTTCTCATCAGGATTGCCCGTGAAGCTGTCCGGGCTGACCACGCGGACCTCGCCCTCCGCCGCGCCGTATTGCGTGAACGGGAAGGTGTCGAACTTCACCGTCACCGTGTTGCCGGGATGCACGAAGCCGGCGTCGATGCCGGACACGTTGGCCTCGACCTCCAACGGCGCATCGACCGGCACCAGGGTCAGGAACTGCTCGCCGGATTGCAGCACCGAGCCGGGGGACACCTTGGCGATGTTGAGCACGACCGAGTCCTGCTCCGCCCTCAGTTCGACCAACTGGCGCCGCAGGTCCGCCTTGTTCAGGTTCTCCTGCGCATCGCTCAGCTTGCGGCTCTGCTCCGTCAGATCCTGGCTGACCTGGCCGCGCCACTGCTGGTTGTACCCGTCGCGTTCGGCCTGCATGGCTTGCAGGTCGCGTGCAGCCTGTTCCACCTGGTTTGCCGCATTGCTCATGCCGCGCTTGACCTCCAGCCGGCTGTCCGTCGCAGCCAACCGGTTGATCTGGCTGCCCACCTGCAGGCGCTCCAGCTCGATGCGCTTGCGCTCCAGTTCCTCGGCCACCTTCAGCCGTTCGGAGTAGGCGTCCCTGTCGGCGACCGCCCGCTGGATCTGGCTCTGCAGGCTGTTGATCTTCTGGTTATAGTTTTCGTTCTTGAAGCTGCGCTCGGCCTGGTGCTGCAGGAAGATAGCCCCTTGCAGCATGGAAACCGGGCTTCCGTCTTTCGGCGTGTAGGTCTTGCCGGACGCTTCGGCCTGCAAGCGCTCGACCTCTGCCGTGAGGCTCGCGACCTGCGACTCCAATGCGCTGGCATCGGCGGTCGCGAACGTGGGGTCGAGCCGGGCGAGCACGTCGCCCTTGTGCACCACTTGCCCTTCCCGAACATCGATCGTGCGGACGATGGCCGTTTCCAAAGGCTGCACAACGCTGGTTGCCGATTGCGCCACCACCTTGCCCTGCGTGGTAACGACCTTGTCGATCGGGATCAAGGCTGCCGCACCGATGCAAGCCGCTGCCAACGAGCAAACCACCCAAATGGTGCCGCGTGCGCCGTGCAAGGCTGGAACAACCGTGAGTGCGGCGGTGGGCGAATGGAATTCCAGCAGCCCCGGCAAGGCGATGGCGTTGGCCTTGTCCGAGTTGCGCAGAGTCAGTTGAGCCATGGGGAAACTCCGTCCAGCGGCCAAGCAGGCCGCCTACATTTCTCTTATTGGAAAACGGCCGCTAGGAGGCGAAATCGGCACCACCTAGTCTCCTTGCGCAAGCACGGGCACAAGCGGGGGCGGGCGGTTCACCGCACCATCCAGATGCCGGTTCTGCTGCGCCCAGAGCATCTTGTAGATCGCGCAGCGTTCCAGCAGCACGCGGTGCGGCGCCAGATCGACCACGGTCCCCTTGTCCATCACCAGGATCAGGTTGCAGTCCACCAGTGACGACAAGCGGTGGGACACGATGACCATGGTGCGCCCCTTGCCAAGCCTGGTGAGGTTGGCGTTGACCAGAGCCTCACTCTCGGGATCAAGGGCGCTGGTGGCCTCATCCAGGATCATCAGCCGCGGATCGGCGATCACCGCGCGGGCGATGGCCAGGCGCTGCCGCTGTCCGCCGGACAGGTTGGCCGAACCTTCCTCGACCCAGGTGTCGTAGCCCTGGGGAAGGCGTTCGATGAACTCCTCCGCGCCTGCAAGCCGCGATGCCTTGATCACGTCCTCCAGCGTCAGGCCCGGGCGGCCTGCCGTGATGTTGTCCCGCACCGTGCCGCGGAACAGGAAGTTGTCCTGCAACACGACGCCGAAGCTCCGGCGGAGATGGGTCAAGTTGATCTCGCGCAGCTCGACGCCGTCGATCTTCAGGAAGCCGTTGTATTCCCGATTGATGCCCTGCAACAGCCGGGTGATCGTGCTCTTGCCCGATCCGCTGCGTCCGACGATGCCCAGCATGGTGCCGGCCGGGATCTCGAAGCTGACCTTGTCGAGCGCCGGCAGCTTCGAACCGGGGTAGGTGAAGGTCAGGCCCTCGAACGTCACGTCGCCCTTGAACTTCGGCCGCAGGCCGCCCTGCATCGCCGCGGTCTCGTTGGGGTTGTTCAGCACCGTCGCGACCTGGCCGATCGAGGCGCGCACGTCTTCGAAGTCCTCGATCAGACGGGCCAGCCCGACCAGCGGCTGGGTCACCCGGCTGCCCAGCATCATGAACGCGACCAAGCCGCCCACGGCGATGCCGGTCGTGTCCTGCATGGCGATATAGGCGCCGACCATGATGACGCCGCGTTGGATGAATGCCTCGATCGGGTTGATGATCGTCTGCGGCCAGTTGGCCAGACGCCCGGCTTGCAGCTTCAGCTTGCCGGCCTTTGCGGTGCGCTCGTCCCACTCGGCCCGGCGCTGCGGCTCAAGCGCCAGCGACTTCACGGTGCGGATGCCGTGCACCGTCTCCACCATCGTGCTGGCCTTCTCCGACTCCGCGATCGTCAGCTTGCCGATGGCCCTCCGCAACGCAGGCAGGAAAGCGATGATCACGAGCGTAATGACCACGGCGCACACCAGGACGATCCAAGCCAGCGTCGCCTGCATCCAGAACAGCAGCGGCAGCAGGAACACCAGGGTGAACATGTCGAGGAAGGTGCCCATCAGCTTGCCGGTCAGGAACTCGCGGATCTTCCAGACCTGCATCAGGCGGTAGTTGATCTGCCCGGCCGGATTCTTCTCGAAATAGTCGAGCGGCAGGCCGAGCAGCCGGTTGAACACGTGCAGGTGCAGGCGGGCATCGACCCGGGTCGAGACGACCTGCACCAGCTCCCGCCGCGCATAGCCGATCAGCGTCTCATACATCGTGGTGATGAGCAGGATGGAGCTGAGCAGCACCAGCGTGGACAGGCTGTGGTGCGTCACCACGCGGTCCACCACCGTCATGACCAGCAACGGCGGAATGATCGTCAGCGCGCTCAGCGTGATGGAGCCGAGGCTGATGTCGCGCAGCGACCGCTTTTCCTTGGCGACCAGGCCCATGAGCCAGCCAAGCGAGAATGGCTGCTCCCCTTCTGCTTCCCCGCGCATGCGGCGGATCAGCAGCACCTCGCCGTTCCAGGCCTGCGCGAGCCGCAGCTCGTCCACCGGGATCGCGGGATCGCTCGACGACGCAGCGGGGTCCCTGATCCAGATGACGTTGCGGCTGGCGTCGCTGCCGACCAGCAGCCCGGCGCCGCCATCCTTGAGCAGCAGCACCACGGGCGAGGCCGGGCGCTCGTTGCCCTGTAGCTTGAAGAGTTGCTTCCAGCGCACGCGCTCGGCTTTGGCCGACAAACCCTGGTCGCGCGCCCAAGCCACCAGCGAGGCCGGCGACGGCGTCGTCTCGTTCAGGGCCGGGCGGAAGTCCTCAAGGTGCAGGTCAAGGCCATGATGCCGTGCAACGGCGATCACCGCCATCAGGCGGGTCTGCGGGCCGATGCCGGGCCGGTCGCCGCCGATCGTGCCGGCGTTGATCAGCGAGGACGCATCGTTGGCGAGGGCAGTCGAGGCGAGTTGATCCACAAAAAATTCCTTGTCTCACACGCGCCCGCACGCGGCAGGCCGGTTGCCGGACGCGAACCGCATAGCACACGACCACACGGATTTGGGAAGAAATGATGGGGCGGCGTCCCCTTTGCGCCGTCATAATAAGTTTTTCGTGGTTTAAACTTTGTTAAAGCGTGGCTGGCCCGCGCGGCCACGGGCCGCTAGAACGAATTAATGGATATCCGTCCCGCCACCCCCTCCGACATCCCCGAGATCCAGGCCATCTACGCCCACCATGTGCTGCACGGCGCCGGCACGTTCGAGGAGGTGCCGCCGTCGGTCGAGGAGATGCTGGCACGCTTCCAGGAGATCGTCGGCCACGGCTGGTCGTTCCTGGTCGCGGCCGACGCGACGGGCGTGCTGGGCTATGCCTACTACACGCAGATGCGGGACCGGTCGGCCTACCGCTACACCGCCGAGGACAGCATCTACGTGCGGGAGGACGTGCGCGGCCAGGGGGTCGGCAAAGCCCTCGTGCAGCAGTTGCTCGCCGACGCAACGGCCTCAGGGTTCCGGCAGATGGTCGCGGTGATCGGCGACTCGGAAAACGTCGGCTCGATCGGCGTGCACGCTTCGCTGGGCTTCCATCGCGCCGGGCTGCTGCGAGGCTCGGGGTTCAAGTTCGGGCGGTGGGTCGATACCGTCCACATGCAGCGCGCGCTCGGCCGCGGCGACACGGACATCCCAACCTGAGCGGGCCAACCTGGGCGGGCCGGCTTAACCGAGGCGGAACCGCGCCGCCGCCACAGGATCCGATTGCAGGGCTGCCCTGACTGCCGCCTCCGCACGGCGTCCATCAACCAGGACCCGGCGGAAGAAGGCCACCTCCCCTCGCGCACGCTGCGCGAACAACCGGCCCAGCGCCTGTGCGGCCGGGCTGCGCGCCGCGCAACAGGCGCAGCCCACGTCGTGCGGAGCCTCGCCGCCCGACTCGACGGCCAGCACCGCGTCGCCGTCCTGGGCTTCTCCGGCATGGCCAAATACGACGGGAACGCGGGCATCGAACATGAGCGTCATAGCATGGACATAAGGATGTCTTTATATTAGGGTCAAGCGATGGATGCCCTTTTGACCGCGCTGCGCGCCGCTGCCGAGCCGACCCGGCTGCGGCTGCTCGCCTTGGCGGCGCGCGGCGCGTTCTGCGTGATGGACTTCACCGAGATCCTCGGCCAAAGCCAGCCCCGCCTTTCCCGCCACCTCAAGCTGCTCTGCGACGCCGGGTTGCTGGCGCGGGTGCGGGAGGGGGCCAACGTGTGGTTCGGGCTGCCGCCCGACGCCGAGCTGATCCGGGACGTGCTGGCCCGCTTGCCGGAGGACGACCCGGTGCTGGCCGCCGACCGCCGGGGCGCCGCCCGCGTGCTGGCGGAGCGGGCGCGGATCGCCTCCGAAAGCTTCCGGAAGCAAGGCGCGGATTGGGACGAGATGCGGGCTTTGGAGCTGCCGGCTGCCGACGTGGAAGCGGCGGTGCTGCGGCTGCTGCCCGGCCCGCGGCTCGGACGGATGCTGGACATCGGCACCGGGACCGGGCGGATGCTGGAGCTTCTGGCGCCGCGGATTGCCGCCGGGCTTGGCGTGGACGCCAGCCGGGCGATGCTGGCGCTGGCGCGGGCGCGGCTGGCCAAGCCCGCGCTGGCGCATTGCGCGGTCCGCCAGGCGGACATGTACCGCCTGCCGCTGTCGGGCGGCTACGATGTCGTGCTGCTGCAGATGGTGCTGCACTACGCCGAGGACCCGGACGCCGCCCTGGCCGAAGCGGCCCGCGTGCTGGTGCCGGGCGGCCGGCTGGTCGTGGTGGACCTGGCCGAGCATGGCCGCGACGACCTGGCGGAGCGCCTGGCGCATCGCTGGCCCGGGTTCGCCGACGCGGCCATGCAGGCGGCGTTCGACCGGGTGGGCCTGCTGCCGGCCGCCCCGCTGTCGGTGCCGGGTCCGCTGGAAGTGCGGCTCTGGTCCGGCGCGATGCCGGCGCCCGCGGCGGACACATACCTGGCCGAACATGCCCACCAACCTGTTTCCGAGGACGCTTGATGATCCGACCCCACTTGCTCGACGCGCTGGGTGACCAGGTGCTGCTCTGCGACGGCGGCATGGGCAGCCGCGTGCAGGCGCTGCCGCTCGATGTGGAGCGCGACTACTGGAACCAGGAGAACTGCACGGAGGTGCTGAACCTGTCGCGCCCGGACCTGGTGCGCGGCATCCACCGCGGCTACTTCGAGGCCGGGGCCGACATGGTGGAAACCAACACGTTCGGCGGCTCGCCCATCACGCTGGCGGAGTTCGGCCTGGGCGAACGGGCGCGCGAGATCAACAAGACCGCGGCGGAACTGGCGCGGGAAGCGGCGGAAGGCTTCTCGGACGGGCGGCACCGCTGGGTGGTCGGCAGCATCGGGCCGGGCACCAAGCTGCCCACGCTCGGCAACATCGCCTACGACCCGCTGGAGGCGGCGCTCGCCGAGCAGTCGCGCGGGCTGATCGCCGGCGGGGTCGATGCGATCCTGATCGAGACCTGCCAGGACACCTTGCAGATCAAGGCGGCGGTGAACGGCGCCAAGATCGCCCGGGCGGAGGCCGGCACGGACACGCCGATCTTCGTGCAGGTCACGGTGGAGACCACCGGCACGCTGCTGGTCGGCCCGGACATCGCGGCGGCGGCCACGGTGGTCCATGCGCTCGACGTGCCGCTGATCGGGCTGAACTGCGCGACGGGGCCGCAGGAGATGGCGGAGCACGTGCGCTGGCTCGCGGCCAACTGGCCCGGCCTGCTCTCCGTGCAGCCCAACGCCGGGTTGCCGGAGCTGGTGGACGGGCGGACGCGCTACCCGCTCGATCCCGGGCAGATGGCGAGCTGGATGGAGCGGTTCGTCCAGGAGGACGGGCTGAACCTGATCGGCGGCTGCTGCGGCACCGACACGCCGCACATCCAGGCGCTGGATTCCATGCTGCGCCGCCGGGGCGAAGGCTTCCGCCCGGCGCCGACGCTGCGCAAGCCGGTGTGGGTGCCGAGCGTCGCGAGTCTCTATGGCCAGACGCCGCTGCGCCAGGAGAACAGCTACTTCTCCATCGGCGAGCGCTGCAACGCCAACGGGTCGAAGAAGTGGCGGGAGCTGCAGGAGCGCGGCGACTGGGACGGCTGCGTCTCGGTCGGGCGCGAGCAGGTGGCGGAAGGGTCCAACAGCCTGGACGTGTGCACCGCCTTCGTCGGCCGCGACGAGGTGGCCGAGATGAGCGAGGTCATCACCCGCTTCACCAGCAGCGTGAACTCGCCGCTCGTGATCGACAGCACGGAGGCGCCGGTGCTGGAGGCGGCGCTGCGGCTGCACGGCGGCAAGCCGATCATCAACTCGATCAACTTCGAGGACGGCGAGCAGGCGGCGCACGACCGGATGGTGCTGGCGAAGAAGTTCGGCGCGGCGGTGATCGCGCTGACCATCGACGAGACGGGCATGGCCAAGACGCCGGAATCCAAGCTCGCCATCGCCCGGCGTTTGGTCGGGTTCGCCTGCGGCAAGCACGGCCTGCCGCAGTCGGACCTGATGATCGACCCCCTCACCTTCACGGTTGCCACCGGCAACGAGGACGACCGCAAGCTCGGGCAATGGACGCTGGAGGGGATCAAGCTGATCCGGGACGCTTTCCCCGACATCCAGATCATCCTGGGCCTGTCCAACATCAGCTTCGGCCTCAACCCGGCGGCGCGCGCCGTGCTGAACTCGGTGTTCCTCGACCACGCCGTGCGCGCCGGCATGACGGGCGCCATCGTTCACGTGAGCAAGATCAGGTCGTTGCACCTAATCGCTCCCGAGGAGGTGCAGGTCGCGGAGGACCTGCTGTTCGACCGGCGGCGGGAAGGCTACGACCCGCTGCAGCGGCTCCTGGAGCTGTTCGCCGACCGCAAGCTGGCGGACGTGGCAAAGAAGGTCCGGGCCGACACGGTGGAGGGACGCCTCCGTGACCGCATCGTGGATGGCGACCGCAAGGGCTTGGCGGAGGAGCTGGACGAGGCGATGCGGACCCAGGCGCCGCTCGACATCATCAACAACGTGCTGCTGGACGGCATGAAGGTGGTGGGCGAGCTGTTCGGCGCGGGCAAGATGCAGTTGCCCTTCGTGCTGCAATCGGCCGAGACCATGAAGGCCGCGGTCGCCCACCTGGAACCGCACATGGAGCGGGTGGAGGGGCAAGAGAAGGGCACCATCGTGCTCGCCACCGTGAAGGGGGACGTGCATGACATCGGCAAGAACCTGGTCGATATCATCCTGACCAACAACGGCTACCGGGTGGTGAACCTCGGCATCAAGGTGCCGCTCGCCGACATGGTGGCCGCCGCGAAGCAGCACCACGCCCACGCCATCGGCATGTCGGGGCTGCTGGTGAAGAGCACGGTCGTGATGCGGGAGAACCTGGAGGAGATGGGGCGGCAGGGGCTTGAGATCCCCGTCGTGCTGGGCGGCGCGGCGCTGACCCGCAACTACGTGGAGGACGACTGCGTGCGGGCCTACGCCTGCGGGCGGGTCGCCTACGCCCGGGACGCCTTCGACGGGCTGAGCCTGATGGACAAGGTGACGGGCAACGGCTTCGACGACTACCTCGCGGCTGTGCAGGCCAAGCGGGCCGGCAAGGCGCGCAACACGCAGCGCACGCTGGGCCAGGCCGACCAGCGGGCATTCCGCCCTGTGGACGTGGCCGCGGTGCAGGCGCGCCGGCGCCGGCTGACGACCGACGTGCCGCTGCCCGCGCCGCCGTTCTGGGGCGCACGCATGATCGAGGCGGCGCCCAAGGCGGTGATCCCCTTCCTGAACGAGCGGTCGCTCTACCAATTCCAGTGGGGCTTTCGGAAGCAGGGCAGGACGCTGGACGACTTCCTGGGCTGGGCCAAGCAGGAACTGCGCCCGGTGATGCGCCGGATGCTGACGATCTGCGAGGCGGACAGCATCCTGCGGCCCCAGGCGATCTACGGCTACTGGAAGGCAGCCGGCCAGGGCAATGACCTCCTCGTGTTCGACCAGGATGGGCAGACCGAGCTGTGCCGCTTCGCCCTGCCCCGCCAGCCCAAGGAGGACGGCGAGTGCATCGCCGACTTCTTCCGCGACGTGGACGACCCGGAGCGCGACGTGATCGGGCTGCAGGTGGTCACGGTGGGGCAGAAAGCGTCCGACACGGCGCGGCTGTGGTTCGAGGACGACCGCTACCAGGACTACCTGTACCTGCACGGCCTGTCGGTCGAGGTGGCGGAAGCGATGGCCGAGTACACCCACAAGCGCATCCGGGCCGAGCTGGGCTATGCCGGGGAGGACGACCGCGACATCGAGCGCATGCTGTCCCAGCACTACCGCGGGTCCCGCTACTCCTTCGGCTACCCGGCTTGCCCCCGGCTTGAGGACCAGGCGCCGCTGCTGCGCCTGCTGGATGCCGAGCGGATCGGCGTGTCGCTGTCAGACGAGTGGCAACTGCACCCGGAGCAATCGACAAGCGCCATCGTCGTGCTGAACCCGCGGGCGAAGTACTTTTCGGTGTAGCCCCTCCCTGCTAATCCGGTGCGGCGACAGGCGCAGGGGCAGCATTGGACCAGATGGGGCGCATCGCCGGCACCACGATCCTCGTCGGCGTCGCCGTGCTGGCGATGAAGGCTGCGGCCTGGTGGCTGACCGGCAGCGCCGCGCTGTACTCGGATGCGCTGGAAAGCGTGGTCAACGTGGTGGCGAGCCTGATGGCCTTCGGGGCGCTGCGCTTCGCGGCCCGGCCGGCCGACGCCAACCACCCGTATGGGCACGAGAAGGTCGAGTTCTTCGCGGCCGTGATCGAGGGCGTGCTGATCATCGTCGCCGCCGGGTCGATCCTGCAGAATGCGTGGGCGACCTGGAACCAGCCCGTGTCCTTGCAGCAGCCGTGGCTGGGCTTGGGGATCAACGCCGTGTCCACCGTGACCAATGCGGGTTGGGCCGCCGTGCTGGTCCGCGCGGGCAAGCGGTATCGCTCGCCGGCGCTGGCGGCCGATGGGCGGCACCTATGGACGGACGTGGTGACGTCGGTCGGCATCACGGCCGGGCTGGTGCTGGCGGTGCAGACCGGGTTGCACTGGCTGGACCCGGCGCTGGCGGTGGGAGTCGCCGCAAGCGTGCTGTGGTCCGGCATGCGCCTGGTGACGGACAGCGTCGGCGGCCTGATGGACGCGGCGCCGGCCGGGGTGATCGTGGAGCGCATCCGCCTCCTGGTCGGCCAGCACGCCGACGGCGCCATCGAGGCGCACGACCTGCGCACCCGCCACGCCGGGCGGCTGACCTACCTCGAATTCCACCTGGTGGTGCCCGGCGACATGCGGGTGGCGGAGGCGCACGCGATCTGCGACCGCATTGAGGAAGCGCTGAAAGCCGAGGTCGAGGGCCTGGTCATCACCATCCACGTGGAGCCGGAGCTGAAGGCGAAGCACAGCGGCGTGCTGGTCCTGTGATGGCGCCCGCCGCATGACGGGTCGGCCATGAAGGGTTGGGTCCTGCTGGCCTCGGCGGCGCTGCACCTCGCGGTGATCGCGGCCTTGCTGCCCTGGCCCGCCGGACGGCACGGCGGCACGGCAGAAGCGCCACCGATCGAGGTCGAGCTGGTGCAGCAACCCGACGCGACGCAGGGCGCCCCGGCCACTGCCCCCGAGCCGGAAGCCGACAACCTGCCGTCGGCCCAGCAGCCCGTTCCCCCAGAAAAGGACGCGGCGCCGTTGCCGGCCGCGAGTCCAGCGCCCGCTCCGGAACCGGCTTCGGCCGCGGTCAATCTCGGGAATGCCGAAGAAACGCAGGACGGCATGGACGTGACCGGACGCGGCGTGGTCCCGCCACGCCCGGACAGCGCGTTCCGCAACCAGCCCCCGGCCTATCCGATCGAGGCGGCGCGGCAGGGTGCGGAGGGGACCGTGACGCTGCTGATCCACGTTTCGGCGCAAGGCCGGCCGCAGGGGGTGGTGGTCGCCAACAGCAGCGGGACCGCAAGCCTGGACCGCGCGGCGCGCAACGCCGTGCAGCGCTGGCGCTTCACTCCCGCACGGAACGAGGGCACGCCCGTGCCGTTCGACTACTCGCTCGACATCCGCTTCATCCTTGGGGACAAGCCATGATCAGAATCGACCGGGTTGTGACCCGTGGCGGCGACGGGGGGGAAACCTCGCTGGGCGACGGCGCCCGGGTGCCGAAGGATGCGCTGCGCGTCGAGGCGTATGGCACGGTGGACGAGGCCAACGCGGCCATCGGCCTGCTGCGCCTGCATACCGCGGGCGACGCGGAGGCCGACGCCATGCTGGCCCGCATCCAGAACGACCTGTTCGACGTGGGCGCCGACCTTTGCGTGCCGGGCGCCGCGGGCGAGCGCCTGCGCGTGACCGACGCGCCGAGCGTGCGGCTGGAAGCCGAGGTCATGGCGATGAACGCGGCCCTGCCGGCGCTCACCAGCTTCATCCTGCCGGGCGGCACCCCGGCCGCGGCCCATGCCCACTTGGCGCGCACCGTCGTGCGCCGGGCCGAACGCCTCGTGGTGCGGCTGGCCCGCGAGGAGGAGGTGAACGCGGCGGTGATCCGGCTGCTGAACCGGATGTCGGATCACCTGTTCGTGCTCGGCCGCCGGCTCAACCCCAGCGGCGATGTGCAGTGGGTCCCTGGCGCGAACCGCTGAGGTCAGGCCGCCCCGGCGACGTAGGCCTTCAGGCTGTCCATCTCCTGCTCCTGCTGGCTGAGCCGGGCCTTCACGATGTCGCCGATGCTGACGATGCCCACCATCCGGTCGCCGTCCATGACCGGCAGGTGACGGAACCGCCCGTGGGTCATCATCTCCGTCGCCTTCGCCACGGTCGTGGTGTGGGTCGCGGTTTGCAGGTCCCGCGTCATCAGTTGCGCCGCCGTCATCGCCAGCGTGCGGCTGCCGTGTTCAGCCAGGCTGTTCACGATGTCGCGCTCGCTGACGATGCCGAGGAGCTGTTGGGCGGCATCCATCACGACCACCGCGCCGATGCGGCGGGCGGCGAGCTGTTCCGTCACCTCGGCGATCGTCGCGGTCGGGGCGACGTGGGCAACCTCGTGGCCTTTGTGCTTCAGAATTGCAGCGATCGTCATTGCGAGCCTCCCTTGCCGAAACCGGGATGCTGCACGCTTGCCGGGCCGGATTGCAAATGGTCGGTTAGCAGCCGCAGCAATCCGGTCCTGGCAGGAGAGGCAATCTTACTCCGCCGCCGTGGCCAAGGCCGGGCTGAGCTGGGTGGCGACCAACTCGGCGAAGCGGCCCTGCTGCGCCAGGAGCTGGTCGAAGCTGCCGCGCTCCACGATGCGGCCCTGGTCGAACACAAGGATTTCATCGGCGTCGCGCACGGTGCTCAGCCGATGGGCGATGATGAAGGTGGTGCGGCCCCGCATCAGCGTGGCCATGGCGCGGGACACCCGGGCCTCCGTCGCGGCATCGAGCGCGCTGGTCGCCTCGTCCAGGATCAGGATGGGCGGGTCCTTGAGCAGGGCGCGGGCGATGGCCAGGCGCTGCCGCTGCCCGCCCGACAGGGTGGCGCCGCGCTCTCCCACAACCGTGTCGTAGCCCTGGGGCTGGCGGATGATGAACTCGTGCGCGTCGGCCTGGCGGCAGGCGCGCTCGATGTCCTCGTCGGTCGCGTCGTAGCGGCCGATGCGCAGGTTTTCCCGGATCGAGCGGTTGAACAGCATGCTCTCCTGGAACACGACGCCGATCGAGCGCCGCAGGCTCTCAAGCGACACGTCGCGCAGGTCCTGCCCGTCGATCCTGATGGAGCCGTGCACGGGGTCCCACAGGCGCTGCAGCAGGTTCATCACGGTTGACTTGCCGGCGCCGGTCTGGCCGACGAGGGCCACGGAGGTGCCGGGCCGCGCGGTGAACGACACGTCGCTCAGGATGTTGGGGCCGCCCGGGTAGGCGAAGCTCACCTTGTCGAAGCGGACCTCGCCGCGCGGCGCCGCGAGTTCCACGGGATGCGGGCTTTCCGGGACGGAGGACTTGGCATCCAGCACGTTGAAGAAGTCCTCCAGGATCGGCACCTGGAGGAACAGCCGTGACGCGAACTGCACCGCCGATTCCAGGCGCCCGATCAGCAGCGTGGCGAACCCCATGAAGGACACGATCTCGCCCACCGTCGCCTTGCCCTGGATGTGCAGGATCGTGCCGGTCAGCACGATGGCGATGACCGCGAGCGTGCTGGCGGCGCGGGTCAGCACGTTGACCACGGCCCACCAGTTCAGCACGGGGAACTGGTAGCGGATCACGTCGTCGATGATCTGGCCGAACAGGCGGCTTTCGGCGGCGAGCCGCGTGAAGGACTGCACGACCATGACGTTGGCCAGCGCGTCCTGCGCCGTGCCGGCCAGGTGCGACTGGTAGTGCTCCACCCGGCGCTGCCCGGCCTCCGTCTTGCGCACCACCATCACCGTCAGCACGACGAACACCACCACCAGGACCACCAGGGTCATGGCCAGGCGCCAGTTCAGCAGGAAGGTGAACGGCAGCAGGACAACGACGGCGATGTAGGTGGAGAGCTGGTCCTTGAAGAAGGTGAGCCACAGCCCGAACAGCGCGTCCGACCCGCCGAGCATCACCTTCATCAGCCGGCCGGAGTGGATGTCGCCATGGAACGACAGCGGCAGCGACAGGACGTGGCCGAAGTAGCGGTTCATGATCTGCAGGCGGTTGTGGTGCGCCATGCGCTCCGAATGCAGCGAGGTCGCGATGTTGGCACCGATGGCCGACGCGCCGACCGCGAACCAGATGCCCAGCAACACGGCGGACTGCGACCAAAGCTGGTCCTGCGGCAGCTTGTCCGATTGCGTCAGCAGGCCGACGACCCGGCCGAACAGCACGGGGTCCAGGAATTGCAGCCCGGCCACGACGATGTTCGCCACCCCCAGCATGACCGCCAGGCGTTTGTCGGACCGCAGCACCGCAAGGGCCTGACCATAGATTTTCATGAAGCGCATGACGCCATCCGCTGCGTGCGAGGGTGACCGGGCGAGCGCGCCGCTTGGCGGCGCACCGGGGCATCTACGCGCAGATCGCGGCAACAAGAGGGCAAACGCGGAAGAAATTTTGAAAACAGCCGGGTCAGGCCCGTTGCGCGCGGTACCAGACGGCGGGGCTCGCGAACTCGTCCTGCGCGGCGACCGTCAGGATCTCGCGGGAGCCGGCCTCGGCGGTGCGGCGGAGCAGGCCATGGATGGCGCTGCCGGCCGCTTCCAAGGCCGCCTGCGCCTGGCCGGTCCGCAGGTGGTGGAACAGGAACAGGGCGGCGACAGCATCCCCGGCGCCGTTCACCGACAGCGGCAGCAGCGGCGTGCGCAGCAGGTGGGCGCCCTCCGCATCGACGGCCAGCATGTCCACGACACCCGGCGGCGTGTCGCCGGTTTGCAGGCTGGTGACCAGCACGGTCCGCGGGCCGCCCGGCGCCATCATCGCCCGCAGCCGCGCCACCGCGGCCAGCGCGTCGGCGAGCGTGGCGCAGGACAGGCCGGTCAGGTGTTCCAGCTCGAACTGGTTCGGGGTCAGGATGTCGGCGGCGGGCACGGCGCGGTCGCGCAGCAGCTCGGCGATGCCCGGGCGCACGAAGACGCCGCGCCCATGGTCGCCGATCACCGGGTCGCAGCAATACAGCGCAGCCGGGTTGGCGGCGCGGACCCGGGCGACGGCGTCTAGGATGGCCTCGCCGATCCCCGGGTCGCCCATGTAGCCGGACAGCACCGCGTCGCAGGACGGCAGCACGCCGCGGGCGGCGATGCCGTCCACCAGGTCCCGCACCGCAGCGCCCGTGAACACCTGGCCGGTCCAGGCGCCGTAGCCCGTGTGGTTGCTGAATTGCACGGTGTTGACCGCCCAAACCTCGGCGCCCAGCCGTTGCAGCGGGAACACGGCGGAGGCGTTGCCGACGTGGCCGTAGGCGACCCAGGACTGGATGGACAGGATGTTCACGCCCGCGCCTCCGACCGTTCGCCGCTGGGCCGGACCTCGCGGGCGAGGACGCCCATCATAAGGTCGTCGTGCCGCTCGCCGCCGACGAGGGCGGCTTCGCGCTCGCGCCCTTCCACGACGAGGCCGCAGACCGAGTAGCAGCAGATCGCCCGCGTGTTGTAGGCGACCACGCGCAGGCTGACCCGGTGCAGGCCGAGCACGCCGAAGGCGTGCGCCAGCACGAGGCGTACGGCCTCCCGGCCCAGCCCCTTCCCGAGCTTGCCGGGGTCGTAGGGGCCGACCGCGAGCCGGGCGCGGGCATCATGCCGGTCCAGTGCGTCCAGGCGGGCCTCGCCGAGAAGCCGTCCCTCGTGCTCCACCACCCAGGCGTGCGGGTGCGCCGTGATGTCCTCGACCCAGCGCTTGGCCCTGGCCTCCGTCAGCGGCGGCCAGTCGGTCGCGTCGGCCCCGAACATGCGCATGATGCCGGGGTCGTTGCCCAGCGCCAGCCGCCCGGCCACATCCTCTGGCCGGGGCGGGCGCAACAGCACCGCCGTCCCCTGCAGCACTGGACCGTCTGCTGCCATCCAGCCCGCGCCGCTACGCGCAGCGGCCCCCATCGACCGGGAGCAGCACGCCGGTGATGAAGCTTGAGGCGTCTTCCGCAAGCCACAGGCAGGCGTTGGCGATGTCGGCCGGCGTGCTCATCCGGCCGAGCGGGATGGTGGAAAGAAAGCGGGCGCGGTTCTCCGGGGTGTCCGCCGTGCCCATGAACTCGGTCAGCAGGTTGGTGGCGCCGATCACGGGACACACGGAATTCACCCGGATGTTGTCGGGCGCCAACTCGCTCGCCATGCAGTGCGTGATGGTGTTCACCGCGCCCTTGCTGCCATTGTACCAGACCAGCCCCGGGCGCGGGCGGATGCCGGCGGTGCTGCTGATGTTGATCAGCGACCCGCCCCGGCCCTGCCGCCGCAGCACCGGCACGGCGGCCTGCGCCATCCAATAGATCGACTTCACGTTCACGGCATAGACCCGGTCGAACTCGTCCGCGCCCACTTCCAGCATCGGGCGGTTGCGGTGCGTCGTGCCGGCGTTGTTCACCACGATGTCAAGGCCGCCGAAGCCCGACACCGCCGCATCGACCATGGCCTGCACGTCCGGCCCGCGGCTCACGTCGCCCGGCACCGCCTTGGCCCCGGCGCCGATGCTGTCCGCCACCGCCGCGGCGGCCTCGGCCCGCATGTCGGCGCAGACCACCTGCGCCCCTTCCGCGGCGAACAGCCGGGCGATGCCCTCGCCGAACCCGCCGCCTGCGCCGGTCACCAGCGCCACCTTGCCTTCTAGCCGCATTGCCGTCTCTCCCCTTGCGATCGGGCACGCTAACTGCCGGGCGCGGAAGCGGCAACGGGGTTGCGGCCCCGCGCAAATCCGCAGGATTTTGCTGTGGCCGCGCCCACTTATGCGGCATCCTCGATGCCCAAGCAGGAGCCTGCCCATGCCCGACCCGCTGCTGTTCCAGCCGATCAGCTTCCGGTCGGTCACGGCGCGCAACCGCGTCGCGGTCTCGCCGATGTGCCAGTATTGCGCGACGGACGGGCTTGGGGACGACTGGCACATCCAGAACCTGGGCGCCAAGGCGATGGCCGGCCCGGGCTTCGTGTTCGCGGAGGCGACCCACACCTCCGCCGTCGGCCGGATCACGCCGGGCTGCTTGGGGTTGTGGGATGCGGCGCAGATGGCGTTCCTGCGCCGGGTCACGCGGCTGATCGAGTATGGCGGGGCGGTGCCGGGCATCCAGATCAGCCATGCCGGGCGCAAGGCCAGCAGCCAGCGGCCATGGGACGGCGGCCAGGCCCTGCTGCCGGAAAACGGCGGCTGGGTGCCGCTGGCCGCGAGCGCCTTGCCGTTCCACGCAAACGCCCTCACGCCGCACGCCATGGATGCGGAGGAAATCCGCGGCGTCGTCGCGGAGTTCGCGCACACGGCCCGCCTGGCGCGTGAGGCCGGGTTCCGCGTGGTCGAGCTGCACGCGGCGCACGGATACCTGCTGCATTCGATGCTTTCGCCGGTGTCCAACCAGCGCAACGACCGGTATGGCGGGGAACTCGCCGGGCGCGCCGCCATGCTGATGGAGGTCATCGACGCCGTACGGTCGGAGTGGCCGGACGACCTGCCCTTGTTCGTGCGGCTGTCCTGCACCGACTGGCTGCCCGGCGGCTTGACGGCGGACGACGCGGTGCAGCTCGGCCGCTGGCTGCGGGCGCGGGGCGACGTGGACCTGATCGACTGCTCCACCGGCGGCGTGTCGCCAGCGGCCCGCATCCCGTCGGTGCATCCGGGCTACCAGGTGCCGTTCGCCGAGCGGGTGCGGGCCGAGGCGGGGATCGCCACGGGCGCGGTCGGCATGATCCGCGGGGCCGAGCAGGCGGCGGAGATCGGCGCCAACGGCCGCGCCGACCTGGTGTTCGTCGCCCGGGCCGTGCTGGCCGACCCGGCCTGGGTGCTGCGGACGGCGGAGGCGCTCGGAGTGCGGATCGAGCTGGTCGAGCAATACCGGCGTGCCCGCGCCTGAAATCCTTGGGATTGTGGCGTGATCGAACCGGAGGCCGCCAAGCCGCGTTGCCCGCCCATTGGAACGGAGGACGGACCGTGCCGCAACGATTGGTTTTCGCCACCCTTGCCCTGGGCATCGGCCTTGCCGCGGCAGCCGCCACGGCGCGGGCCGACCCCTCTGACGACTACGGCCCCGACCGCCGGCGCGAGCATTGGGAGCATGAGCGGTGGGAGCGGGAGCGGTGGGAGCGTTTGCACGCCTATGACCGGCAATACCCTCGGCCCGGCTACTACGCGCCGCCGCCGGTCTATTACACGCCGCCGCGCGCCTACTACCCGGCGCCGTCCTACCTGCCGCCTCCCTACGTGCCGCCCAGCGTCGGCCTGATCGTGCCCTACCGATGATGAAGGACTTGCCCATGGCGAACCGGTTTCCGCACATGCTGGCGTTGCTCGTTGCAGCCATGCTGCTGGGACATCCGGCCCGGGCGCAGGACGCCGCGCCCTCCGCGCCGGGGCAGGCAGCCCGGCCGGACCACGGCGGCGCCGTGCAGGTGGAGCGCCGCATCGCCGGGTTGCAGCGCCGGCTGAAGATCACGCCGGAGGAGCAGCCGCAATGGGACGCCTTCGCCGCCGTGATGCGGCAGAATGCGGCGCACATCGAGGCGTTGCAGCGCGACCGCTCCGAGAAGGTAGGGACGATGAACGCCGCCGAGGACATGCGCTCCTACGCGGATGTGGCGCGTGCCCACGCCGACGACGTGCAGCGTTTGGCGGCGGCGTTCGACACGCTGTATGCCGCGATGACGCCGGAGCAGAAGGCGGCGGCGGACCGGACCTTCCGAGAGTTCCAGGGCCGCGTCCGGGCACGGCCCCAGCCCTGACGGCTTGCGGCGCGGCCGCCGACGCAGCTATATCCTGCGGCTTCGGCGCCGGTCGGCATCGGCGGCCCCAATGGAGCACATGCGATGAAGCCCGGCATCCACCCGGACTACCACGAGATCACCGTCATCATGACCGATGGCACGCAGTTCAAGACGCGCACCTGCGCCGGCAAGGCTGGCGACACCATGCGCCTGGACATCGACCCGAAGTCGCACCCTGCATGGACCGGGGTGCAACGCTTGATGGACACGGGCGGCCAGGTTGCCAAGTTCAACAAGAAGTTCGCCGGCCTGGGCATACGCAAGTAGCCCTCAAAGGTTTTTCCGAGCAAAACCAAGCGCCGCACCCTCTTGAACGGGGGTGCGTCGCTTTCTATGTCAGTGCCGTTCGAAGCGCCCACCCGGGGCTTCGAAGCCTGGATCGGATCGGATCGGCCCGTTTGGGCGGTCCACTTCAAGACTCTGCTTTTTGGGGGTTTTCACGATGACGTACGATTTTGCTCCGTTGTTCCGTACTGCGATCGGCTTCGACCGCATGGCCCGCCTTGCCGGCGCGGCCCAGGAGACGGTCTCGCAGTCCTACCCGCCCTACAACATCGAGCGCGTTGGCGATGACAGCTACCGTCTGACCATGGCGGTGGCCGGCTTCGCGCCGGACGACCTGGAGTTGACGGTGCGGGAGAACTCGTTGGTCATCACCGGCCGGGTCAAGGCCGAGGCTGAGACTGGCGAAATCCTGTTCCGCGGCATCGCGGGCCGTGCCTTCGAGCGTCGGTTCGTGCTGGCCGACCACATTGTGGTGGACGGCGCCGATCTGCAGAACGGCTTGCTGCATGTCGGCCTGAAGCGCGTGGTGCCAGAGGCCTTGAAGCCTCGCCGCATCCAGATCGGCAGCGCCTCGCAGGCGACGCCAGTGATCGCGAACGACAGTCAGGATGCCGCGCAGGCCGCGTAACGGCCGACGGCTGGAGGGGGCCGGGCAGAAGCTCGGCCCCTTTTTTCAGTTACGTTTGAACACGCTGTCCGCCGCAGCGCGATGCCCGCGCTTTCGGGCGATCTCCTGCTCGGCCCGGGCGATCTCGCTTCGAAGTTCGGTGATGTAGGTTTCCAGCTCTGTCAGTCCCAATGCGGCGAGCGAAGGGCGTGCGAGTTGCGTTTTCGCTCGCGGCGTCTCGTCTTCGGCCAATCCGTTTCCCATATGACCTCCTATCGACTGACTGCTTGACCCTCGGGACGGCGCGGGTCCATACCCTGGGTTTTTACGCTGGACCGCCCTGCCCCGCCATGGTTGCCCGGCGGCGCTGAAGGACAGAAGGTAATGAGCCTCCCACTGATGCCAAAGGCCACCGCGGTCTGGCTGATCGAAAAGACCGCGCTGACGTTCACGCAGATCGCCGAGTTCTGCGGCATGCATCCATTGGAGGTGCAGGCAATCGCCGATGGCGAGGTCGCCCAGGGGATCGTTGGCTATGACCCCGTTGCGAACAGCCAGTTGACCGCGGACGAGATCAAGCGTTGCGAGGCTGATCCCGCCGCACGGCTCAAGCTGGTTCCGGCCAACAACCCGATCAACAAGCGGTCGCGCGGGGCG
This sequence comes from uncultured Acetobacteraceae bacterium, assembly GCA_964250815.1. Classification (GTDB taxonomy): domain Bacteria; phylum Pseudomonadota; class Alphaproteobacteria; order Acetobacterales; family Acetobacteraceae; genus CAHJXG01. The sequence continues at coordinate 1,384 of CAXUIQ010000010.1, read as the reverse complement.
CGCTACACGCCAGTGGCCAAGCGCAACGACCGTCCGGATGCCATTGCCTTCGTGCTGCGCAACTTCCCGCAGTTGAGCGAGGCACAGGTCATCAAGCTGCTGGGCACGACCAAGGACACGATCCAGAAGGTGCGCGAACGGAGCCACTGGAACAGCACGAACATCAAGCCGCGCGATCCTGTGATCCTGGGCCTCTGCACGCAGACCGATCTGAACGCGATGGTGACGCAGGCGAACGAGCGCCTGGCGCGTGACGGCAAGGCCGTTCCGGTGCCCCCGCCACCGGAGGCCGACGAGGCCGCCTGAACTGGCAGGCGGCCCGCACGCTGGCGCTTGGCGGGTCCGGCTTAGCTGCGAAGCCGCTCCATCTCTTCTTTCAGCCGTAGCTTCTCGACCTTGAGCCGTGCCAAGGCGTCGCTGTCCGGCTGAGGACGCTGGTCCTCGTTCGCGATGCGATGCTCCAGGCTGGCATGGCGCTCCTTGAGGGTCTCGATGCGGGACTGAAGGTTCATGGTGCCTCCTCGTGTCTAGGATCTGCGTGACGCCCATCGACAGCCAAGCTATGGCTGCTCGGTGAGGCTAATCCCGTCATGCTGGCGATTGCCATATGAATCGAGGGTGACACGAAAATGCGATTGGCGCCGGCGCGCAGCGGTCCGCCCGAGTTGCGTGGCATTCGGCGCATGGCCGTGGTAGTGGCAGCCCATGCTGACCGACCGTGACTCGCTTCTTCGCCAACTGCATGAACTGCGCAGCGAGCATCGTGATCTCGATACCGTGATTGCCCGGCTGTCCGAAGCCGGAACCGACCAACTGCACCTCCAGCGGCTCAAGAAGCGCAAGCTTTTGTTGAAAGACGAGCTGTCCTGGCTGGAAAGCCGGCTGATCCCGGACAACATCGCTTGATGTTGGTCCCGGACAACATCGCCTGATGCCGGACGCGGCAGCCGAACCCACGGCGCGGGTCGGCCTGATCATGGGCAGCCAGTCGGATTGGGCGACGATGCAGCACGCGGCCGAGGTGCTGGCCCGGCTCCACGTTGCGCATGAAGCCCGGATCGTGTCCGCGCACCGCACGCCCGACCGCCTTTCGGAATACGCCCGCACCGCCCGCGGCCGCGGCCTGCGGGTGATCGTCGCCGGCGCGGGCGGCGCCGCGCACCTGCCGGGCATGTGCGCGGCCTGGACCTCCTTGCCGGTGCTGGGCGTGCCGATCGAGAGCCAGGCGTTGGGCGGCATGGACAGCTTGCTGTCCATCGTGCAGATGCCGGCCGGCATCCCGGTGGGGACGCTGGCGATCGGACGGGCGGGCGCGGTGAACGCCGGGCTGCTGGCCGCCGCGATCCTGGCCGTCGCCGACCCGGCGCTCGCCGCGCGCCTGGAT
>CAXUIQ010000009.1:0-24271 GCA_964250815.1 uncultured Acetobacteraceae bacterium | reverse complement strand
CCCCCCCCCGCCGCCGGGCGCCCCCCCGGTGCCCCCGTCCCCGGACGGCTGCCAAGCCGTCGGCCGTAGCGCCGGTCAACGGACGGCCAGCCGCCAGAGCGCCAGGCCGACAAGCCCCACCAGGACCTCGCGCATCCGCTTGACCAGCGACAGCGCCAGCGCCGGCCCGATTGGCAGGCCGAGGGCGGCGGCGGCCAGCGCGAAGCCGCCCTCCTGCGCGCCCAGCGCCGCCGGGATCGCGAAGCCCGCGCTGCGGGCCGCCATGCCCAGGCTCTCCACCGTGAAGGCCTGCAGCGGCGTCGCCACGACCCCGAGCGCGTGGAGCACCGCCCAGGCCTCGATGCTGCCGAGCACCCAGGCGAGCAGGTGCAGTGCCGTGCCGCGCAGCAGGGGCGCAGGCCGGCGGTAGAAGTCGAGCGCCGCCGCGTGGATGCCGTCGAGCGATGCGTCGGCCAAGGCGGGCCAGCGCCGGGCGATGCCGCGCAGCAGCACCTCCAACGCGCGCAGCAGGCCGAAGCGCTGCGCCAGCAGGAGCGCCGCCGCGGCCAGCGCGCCGGCCAGCGCCGCTTCCAGCCATTCCCGCCCCGCGCCGTGCGTCAGCCAGCCGAGGGCGGCCAGGCCCGCCGCCAGGAACGCCACCTGGGTCAGCAGCTCCACCGTGACATCGACGACCACGCTGGCGGCGGCCCGGCTCGGCGCCACACCCTGCCGGGACAGCAGCCGGGCGCCGACGATCTCGCCGCCGACCTGCGCCACGGGCAGCAGGGAGTCGATGCCCTCGCGGATCACGCGCAGGCGCCAGAACACCGCGCCGCCCGGCCTCGGCCCGGCGAACAGGGCGCGCCACGCCAGCCCGGACAGCAGCAACTGTCCCAGGTGCAGCGCCACCAGGCCCGGCAAGAGCCATGCTGCCCGCGCGATCCCGTCGCGCTGCCCGGCCAAGCCGTCCCAGTTCGACACGGCGCCCAGCAGCACGCCCGCTGCCGCGACGGCGCCGACGATGACGGGCCAACGCAGGAGGGGACGCGGCAAGGCGCGCCCGGCCTCACCCGGCACGGGCGGCTCCTGGCGGCGCCAAGGCCCGCGCGGCCCGGCATCCCGGAACCGGCAAGCCGTCCGCAGGCAGGCGGACGGCGTCCGGGCGCGCCAGGAACGCTCGGCACGCGGTCTCGGCCGGCGGTGTCCTGCTGGCGCCTCGCCGTCCGGCAGGTTGCTCCAGGAGCATCGCTTTTGTTCCCTCCTCGGATCTTTGCCGCAACCGCCATTTGTCCCGCCTCGCAGGGCGAAGTCTCGTTTCCACCAAGGCGTCCAGCCGCTCCCGTCGTGACGGCCGTCACCATGGGGCTTTGTCGGGCTTTGTTGCAAATCGGCGCGCAGGCATGCCGCGCGTTGCAGGCTTGCGGCAATACGATCGCGCAAGGGACTGCCCTCATCACCGGACAGTAATGGGTGGAAGAAGCAGGGCAGCGCCGTCAGCCCGCAATGACGATCCGTACTCGCGGCTTCGCAAGGGTCTCAACAATACTGGCATTGCCTAGACTCGTTTGAGCATAGCTTCCTAGCGTTGGCAAATCTGTGACGGCAAATTTGCTGAATGCGCCGCGACGGTCGGGAATCACTGCTCCTGAGCTTGCCGAGGGATTGTGCAGGCTGCCGTCCGAAGGTGATACCGCTGCTTCGCGAACACGCCGTTCTCGGACATTTGAAGCAAACAGGAGGGCTTGGATGGCTGCGCCTGCTAATTTTTCCTTGACATTCGACGACGAGTTCGACTCGTTGTCGTTCAACAACGGCACCAGCGGCACCTGGTCGCCAACGTATTCCTACAGCCCAAACGGGTCCACGGACAGCAGCCTCAGTTCCTACCAGGTGAACCCGCTATGGGGACCCACCTCGGCCGCCGATGACAATGTCTATTCCACCAGCAACGGCGTGCTCTCCATAGCGATCAAGCCGACGCCGGCCGACATCAGCGGCGTGGTCAACAAGCCCTTCATCGCCGGGAACCTGCTCACCAACCACTCCTTCTCGCAAACTTACGGCTACTTCGAGATGAACGCCAAGCTCTCGAACGCGGCCGGCGTGGTCAACGGCTTCTGGCTGCTGCCGCAGGACGGGTCCTGGCCGCCCGAACTGGACGTCGCGGAAGTGCTCGGCAGCGACCCTACGACCTTGGTGATGACGTCCCACTCCAGCGGCGGCACGACCCCGCACTGGACCGACGTGCCGGACACCTCCCAGGCGTTCCACACCTACGCCGTCGATTGGGAGCCGGACAAGCTCACCTGGTACTTCGACGGCAAGCAGGTCGCGCAGCAGAACACCCCGGCGGACATGAACAAGCCGATGTACCTGCAGCTCAGCGCGCTCGTCGGCACGTCGAGCACCTGGACCGGCGCGCCGAACGCCGGCGAAACCGGCCAGATGCAGGTCGATTGGGTCCATGCCTACGCGCACAACCCCAATGCGTCCTCTGCCGCTTCTTCTGCCGCTTCCCCTGCCCCGGCTTCTTCCGCCACAGCCGCGCCGGCCGCAAGCGGCACCAGCACGCTCGACCTCAGCCTTTCGGAGGACGCCTGGAACGGCGACGCGCAGTTCTCCGTCGCCATCGACGGCAAGACGGTCGGCACCCCGCAAACGGTGACGGCGCTGCATTCGAGCGGGGCCACGCAGGACTTCACGTTCAGCCAGGCGCTGACCGCCGGCACCCACGACGTGGCCGTATCCTTCCTCAACGACGCCTATGGCGGTTCCGCGGCCACCGACCGGAACCTGTATATCAACGGCGCATCGGTGGACGGCGCCGCCGTCCCCGGCGCGTCGGCGACGCTGTTCACCACCTCGACCCAGCATATCACGGTCAACGTGCCCAGCCCGTCCTGATATCCTGCCGGACACGCCTCTGCCCTCGGCGGCTGGCCGGCCGCGCATCGATCCATCCCAGGGCCGATGCGCAGCCGGGCGCCGGTCAGGGGCGGGACAGCGGCGCTATGCGTCCCGCGGCGCGGCACGGCCCGAGAGCTTGGCCTGCATGACCACCACCGCGAGCAGGAACAGGCCGCGGATCACCGACTGCCAATACGCCGAAAGGCTGATGAAGCCGCGCCCGTTCTCGAAGTTGAGGATGTTGAAGATCAGCCCGAGCAGCAGCGCCCCGGCCAGCGTGGTGCCGACCGACCCCTCGCCGCCGGTCAGCAGCGTGCCGCCCACCACCACGGCGGCGATGGCGAACAGCTCCCACCCCACGCCCTCGATCGGCTGGCCCGCGCCGAACTGCGCGGCCAGGATGACGCCGGCCATGCCCGCCAGCGCGCCGCTTGCCGCATAGACCGCCCACTTCGCCCGGTCCACGCGCAGCCCCATGAGCCGGGCCGCGTCCTCCCCGCCTCCGGTGGCAAGCACGGTCCGGCCCAGCCCCGCGAAGTTCAGCGCCACCGACCCGGCCACGTAGGCCGCCAGCGCGATCCAAGCCGGCACCGGCAAGCCGAGCCAGTCGCCCTGCCCGATCCCGGTGAAGCCCGTATCATAGCTCACGGACACGCTCTGGTTGTTGGCCAGCAGCAGCGCGCAGCCGTTGGCGGCCAGCATGGTCGCAAGCGTCGCGATGAACGGCGCGATCCGCAGCCGCACCACCAGCGCCCCGTTGAGCAGCCCGGCCAGCAGCCCGGCGCCCAGGCCCGCCAGCAGCCCCGGCGCCCAGCCGAGGTCCGAGGCCAGGGCGGACGCCACGCTGCCCAACGCCGCCACGGCGCCCACCGACAGGTCGATGCCGCCCGACATGATGACGAACGCCATGCCGAGCGAGACCAGCGCGAACATCGAGTTGTAGCGGAGGAAGCTCAGCACGTTGAACGCGCCCAGGAAGTAGTCGTAGCGCGCCGCCCCGAACAGGACCAGCAACGCCAAGGCCGCCACCACGCCGTAGCGCCCGGCCAGCGGCAACGCCCTCAACCCGGGCGCCCCTGCCGCTGCACCCACACCGCGCCTATGATCAGCCCGGCCTTCGCAACCAGCGCCGCCGCGTCCGGCACGCCGAGCGCCAGCAGGATGTAGCGCACCATCTGGATCACCAGCGCGCCCACCAGCGTGCCGCCGATCCGCGCCCGCCCGCCGGACAGCGCCGTGCCGCCCACCGCGACGGCGGCGATGGCGTCAAGCTCCATCCCAAGCCCGACCAGGTTGGCATCCGACGCCGAGTTGATCGCGATCACCACGAGGCCGGCCACGCCCGCGCACAGCCCGCTGATGACGTACACCAGGCGCTTCACCCGGGACACCGGAACGCCCGCGAGCCGCGCCGCACGCTCGTTGCCGCCCACCGCCAGCACCTGCCGCCCGAACAGCGTCCGGCGCACCACGGAGGCGAACAGCAGCACCAGCGCCGCCATCAGCCACACCTGCACCGGCAGGCCGAGCAGGCGGCCCAGGCCGATCACCTGGAACGCCGGGTTGCGGAACGCTTGCAGGTTGCCGTTGGTGATCACCTGGGCGATGCCGCGCCCGGCGATCAGCAGCACCAGGGTCGCGACGATCGGCTGGATGCGGTAGCGCGTGACCAGCCAGCCGTTGAGCCAGCCGAGCGCTCCGGTCGCCAGCACGGGCACTGTCAACGCCAGCGCCACCCCCACCCAAGGCGCGGGCAGCGGCACGAGCTGCCCCAGGAACAGCATCGGCGCCAAGGCGCCGGCAATCGCCATCAGCGAGCCCACCGAAAGGTCGATGCCCCCCGTCGCCACCACCAGCGTCATGCCGAGCGCCACGATGACGATGCCCGCCACTTGCGTGAGGTTCACGTTCAGGGTGCGGAGCGACAGGAAGTTCGGCGTCGCCACCAACGCCAGCAACAGCAGCGCCACGAGCGCCACGACAGCGCCGTGCCGGGCGAGGAATTCCGTCATCGTGACCCGGCGGCGCACCGGCGCCGGAGCGGCCGGCGCCGCCGCCAAGCGGTCAAGCATCGGCGCGCACGCCCCCGGCGTCCACCATCCCATGCGCGCCGTGCGCCATGGCGTCCATCACCGAATGCTCGCTCAACCCCGCGTCGGCAAGCTCCGCCACGGTGCGCCCGTCGCGCAGCACGTAGGCGCGGTCCGCGCCCTCGACCACTTCCTCGATCTCCGACGAGATCATCAGCACGCCCAGGCCCGACCCGGCCAGCGCGCGGATCAGCGCTTGGATCTCGGCCTTCGCTCCCACGTCGATGCCGCGGGTCGGCTCGTCCAGGATCAGCAGGCGCGGGTCGGTGCACAGCCAGCGCGCCAGCAGCACCTTCTGCTGGTTGCCGCCGCTGAGCTGGCCCACCGGCTGCTCCGGCCCGGCGCAGCGGATGTCGAGCTGCTCCATGAACCGCGACACGACTGCTGCCTGCTTCGCCTCGTCCACCACCCCGGCCCGCGCAAGGCGCGGCAGCAGGGCGAGCGTCAGGTTCTCCCGCACCGACAGCTCGGGCACGATGCCCTCCGCCTTGCGGTCCTCCGTGCAGAAGCCGATCCCGGCGCGGATCGCGTCGCCCGGCCCCTGCGGCGCGAACGCCTGGCCGCCCAGCGTGACCCGGCCACCGTCCCGCGGGTCCGCCCCGAACAGGGCGCGCGCCGTTTCCGTCCGCCCGGCGCCGAGCAGGCCGGCCATGCCCACCACCTCGCCCTGCCCGACCTCCAGGCTCACGTCCTGCACCCGCGGCCCGGCGCGCAGCCCCTGCACCGAAAGCACGGGGGCGCCGCGCCCTCCCTGCTTCGCGCCGAACGCCGTGGCGCCGGCGCGGGCGACCGAGGACAGGTCGCGCCCGAGCATGACGGCCACCAGCTCAAGCTTCGGCAGCCCGGCCATTGCCGACGCCTGCACCGTGCGCCCGTCCCGCAGCACCGTCACCCGGTCGCACACGGCATACAACTCGTCGAGCTTGTGGCTGACGAACACGACGGCCACGCCCTCCGCCCGGAGCTGGCGGATCACGCCGAACAGCACCTGCACCTCGGCGTCGCTGAGCGAGGAGGTCGGCTCGTCCATCACGACCAGCGCCGCCTGGAACGCGATGGCGCGGGCGATGGCGACCATCTGCTGCACCGCGGTCGGAAAGCTCCCAAGCGGTTGCCGCACGTCCGCCTTGACGCCGAAGCGGTCCAGCAGGGCCGCGGCCTCCTCGTGCATCCGGCGCCAGTGCAGCAGGCCGAAGCGCCGGGTTTCGCGGCCGAGGCAGATGTTCTCGGCCACCGAGCGCTGCCCGACCAGGCTGATCTCCTGGTAGATCGTGCTGATGCCCGCCGCCTGCGCCGCCTGCGGGCTGGACGGCGCGAAGTCCTGGCCGCGGAACAGCACCCGCCCGGCGTCGCGCCGGGCGTAGCCGGTCAGCACCTTGACCCGCGTGCTCCCGCCCGCGCCGTTCTGCCCGATCCGCGCGGGGCCCCCCCCCCCCTCCACCGCGAAGGCGGCGCTGCGCCGCGCCGGCACGCCGCCATACGCCTTGTCGATCCCGCTCATCTCCAGCAAGGGCATGGCCGGCGCGCCGGGAGGGGTCAGTAGGCGTCCGCGATGAGCTGCTGCGCGTTGCTCTTGTCGAAGAAGCGGTCCTGGTTGATGACCCACGGCTCGATCGCCTCGCCGCGGGCGTAGCGGTCCATGGTCTCGAACGCCTTGGGGCCGAACTTCGGGTTGCACTCCACCGTGGCGCCCATGGTGCCGGCGACGATGGCCTGCAGCGCGTCCCGGGTGCCATCGACCGAAACGACGATGATATCGCGGCCGGGCTTCTTGCCGGCGGCCTCGATGGCCGCCAGCGCGCCGATGGCCATTTCGTCGTTGTGCGCATAGACCGCGTTGGCCGAGCCGTTCGCTTGCAGCAGGGTTTCCGCCACCTGCCGCCCCTTGTCGCGCACGAAGTCGCCGCTCTGGCCCGCGATGATCTTCATGCCCGGCGCCGCCTTGATCGCCTCCGCGAACCCCGCGTGCCGGTCGTTGGCCGGGGACGAGCCGGTGGTGCCCAGAAGCTCGATGATCGACGCTTCCCCCTTCATCTCCTTGACCAGCCACTCGCCGGCCCGGCGGCCCTCCGCGATGAAGTCGGAGCCGATGAAGCACACGTAGTCCCGGCCGGGCTTGGCCTGCGTCTCATCGACGCGCCGGTCGAGCAGGATCACCGGGATGCCGGCGCGCTTGGCCGCCATCACGGCGGGCACCAGCGGCTTCTCTTCCCGCGGCGCCAGGAAGATCACATCGACCCGCTGCGCGATCATGCTGTTCACGTCGGCAACCTGCTTCGCGGCGGAAGCGGCGGCGTCGGTATAGACGAACTGGTGGCCGCGCTTCGCCGCCTCGCTGCGCATGCTCTCGGTCTGGGCGATGCGCCAGGGGTTGTTGCTCTCGGTCTGCGCGAAGCCAACCTTGTAGGTGGCTTTCTGCGCCAGCTTGGGCACGCCGGACGCCTGCGCCAGCACCCGGCCGCCGCCAAGCGCCGCGAGCGCGGCGGCTGCGGTCAACGAAAACATGTCGCGTCGAAGCATCGTGTCTCTCCCTTTGCGCGCAGGCTTCACGGACCGTCGGCCCTGCCCGCTTGCGCTTCAGATTGGCGTTGCAACTAATTGAAGCTAGGGACGGCGCGGGTTGTCTGTCAATGAAGCTCCGCGGCTCGTCCCGGCATTCGCAAACCAATCAGGCGAGTTGCAGGCCGAGGTGGGCCGCCATCGGCTCGAAGTCCCGATCGTTGTGCAGAAGCAGGTGGTCGCGCGCGATGCAGAACGTACCGATGATCAAATCGGCTGTTTTGCGGATCGTGATCCCACGGTTGCGCAGGGATCGATAGTTCCGGGCGGCGCGCACCGCCAACTCGTCGTCGAGCATCGGGACAATCGGGAAACGCCGCAGGTTCCGCTCGACCCGCGCCGCGTGGAGCGCATCCCGGGACCCTTGCAGGACTTCAAGCAATATGATGTCACCAATCAAGATCTCGGCGTCGTCAGGGCCGAACGCCCGCAGCTTGCGCACCGCCGCACTCTCGACGCTGCGCAGATTGTCGATCCAGACCGAGCTGTCAACGACGATCATGGCTGCGGTTCGGCGTCACGGCCCTCGCGCGTCGCATCGAGATCGCCGTCCCATCCAAGACCGGCCATGTCCTTGATGGCTTCCTGCTGCTGGTGACGACGAATAAGCTGCCGCAAAGCTTCCTCGACGGTCGCCTTCTTCGTCCGCAACCCAGTCGCCGCCATCGCCTCGGTCATCAAGCTGTCTTCGATGTCGATGTTCGTGCGCATCATCGCCTCGTGTGTATGACTTCAAATTACCATACACACTCTTTCTGTCAACTTGCGGTTTTGGCTGCGCCTGCCACCCGCGGCCGGCCTTGACTTGTGAAGTTCGGCAAAGCCAGGCTGCCGGAACCGGGGCGACGCCGTCAGTCCATGAAGGCGGCAATCGCGGCGGCAGCGCGTTCCACGTCCACGGTCCACCGCTTGTTGTGGGTCGCCGGGTCGCTTTGATCGACTTGGCCGAGGATGATCCCGTAGTCGGCGTCCATGCTGGACAGGATGGCCGAGTGGTTCTCAAGGTGGTGGCGGGTCGATTCAACGTCCACGATCTTGGCGCCAGGCTTGCAGAACACGGTGTTGAACAGGGCGGCGCCGCCGAGGATGACGATGCGCCGTTCCGACCCGAACAGCTCGATCTGCTGCTCCGGCTTCAAGTGCTCAGGGTCAACGGAGCTGTAACCCATCGCTTCGAGCCGATTCATCAGCTCGCCCTTGTTCACCAAGGGCCTGCAGCCGCCTGCCTCGACCGTCCAGCGGCGGCGGCCGACGTAGATGCGGCGGGCGCTCGGCAGGACGGCGTCGCCCGCCACCTTCTCGCGCGGCCGGGCGAAGATCGCGCGCGCCTCCGGCGTGACGAAGTACTCCCTCCGCGGCTGCCGGAACACATCGACGCTCTCGAAATGGTAGGCCTTGCCGCAATCGTGGAAGATCACGTCCGCGGCCGTGAGTCCGAGCAGCCGCAGCATCTCCTGCATGTTCGAATGGCGGGCGAAAATGAGCAGCTTGTCATAAGCGTCCCGGTTTTCGACGAAGTGGACGGCCGCGGGCAGCCCGTAAAGCAGCCACATGCCCCAGTTGTGCGGCTCGTTCAACGACGCGAGCAAGGTCCTGCCGCCGATAGGCTCCGCATTCCGCAGCCGGGATCGTGAAACGACGAAATCCTCTCCGCAGCGGCGGATGCCCGCGGTCTCCGACAATCCCGGCCAGTCCACGATGCCGGCAACGGCGGTGCGCGGGTCGTCGTAGATCGACGCGCAGCGGTCGCCGGCGATGAAGAAGTTGGACCACGTCAGGTGAACGTCGCGCAGCCTGTCCAGCCGCCGGGGCTGCGACCGTTGCCGGCCGGCTCGGATCGCGGCCGGGCCGGGCGAGCCGGAGGACAGGTCCTCCAGCATCCTGGGCGGGCGCTTTTCCCAATCGGCCCCGGGCCAATGGCGGAGCGTTTCGAACGGAACACCCCCATCGAAATCCAGGCGAACCCACTCGTCGTCCATGGCATCCTCGGCGCCGCTGCGGATGGATCGGAATACGCCACGGCTGGCGTGGCTGGCACCTGCTGACCGGCCCTAGGGCACCCCTTGCCACAGGATCGGAAGGCCCAGCAGCGCGGAAACAGGTCGCGGCCGAACGTCCCGCGGTGGTATAAGGAAGGACATCAACAAGGAAACCCAAGCCGTGCGCGCGCTCACCTTCCTGCTCGCCGTGTCTCCGCTTGGCATCGCCCTGCTGCCCGGCACGGCATGGGCGGACCCGCACGCGATCACGGTGGTGAACCACGCCGGGGCGACCATCCGCAGCATCCAGATCGGACCGGCCGGCGACGGCTCCCTCGGGGCCAACCGCCTGCGCTCCCAGTTGCCGCCCAACGCGGAAGCGCGCATCGGCTACAGCGCGGGCTGCCCGGCGGACCTGCGCCTCGGCTTCGAAGACGGGCGGACGGAGGACCACCTCGGCCTCGATGCGTGCAGCGACCCGCACGTGCTGACCGGCAGCAGCGCGGCGACAGCCGGCCCCGCAGCGGGCCGGGCTGCCGCGCCCAAGCGCCAGGCCGCCGCCGTCCCGGTTGCCCGGGCCGCGCCCGTGGCCATGCCGCCCTGGTCCGGCCACAGCATCACCAAGCGGTTCGGCGGCCTGGATTGAGGCGCCGCCGGCGCTACCGCGCGGACGTCGCCCGCCCGACGTAATCCGCGGCGTCTCCCACCGTCTCGAAACCTTCCAGGTCCTCGTCCGGAATGCGGATGCCGAACGCATCCTCGGCCGCGCAGGCCACGTCGATCATGGAAAGCGAGTCGAGGCCGAGGTCGGCCCGGAGGCGCTGCTCCCGGGTGATCCCGGCCAGGTCCGCCTGGGCGGACGCCGCCAGGATCGCCGCCAGCGCCGGGGGGATGGCATCCTGCCCCACGGCGCCGCTACCCGGCCCGCGTCAGCTCGGCCGTGCGGCCCGCGCGTGCGGATTGCAGCGCGTCGAAGGCGTGTATCCAGGCGAAGTCGTCCGGGAACGCGGCCATCTTGCAGTCCCGCGCCGCAAGCGCCGGGCCGTCCGGCAAGTGCAGCAGCGCATTGGTCGCCCAGGAGCTGCGCTGGATCTTCCGGGTGCGCGCCCGCCGCAGCGCCTGGTATTGCGCCAGGGTGGCGTGCAGGCCATCCTCCGCCGCGCTGGCCAGCAGCTCGGCCAGGATCACCGCGTCCTCGATGGTGGTGTTGGCGCCCTGGCCGTGGTGCGGCACCATGGCGTGGGCGGAGTCGCCCAGCAGCACCGCCCGGCCCCGGTGCCAGTGCAGCAGCGGGCGCACCACGAACAGCCCCCAAAGCCTGTGGTGCGGCGCCGCGGCGATCATTTCCGTGACCGCCGGGTGCCAGCCCTTGAACGCTTCCAGCGCGTCGTCCGGCCCGATCTCGGCCACCGACCCGGCCCCCTGCCAGGTGTCCGGCCCTTCGATCACCGCGAAGTAGTTGACGTCCTCCCCGTCTCCGCCAATGGCGTAGTGCAGCAGGTGGGCGCCGGGACCCATCCAGAACTGGATCGCCTGCGGGTCGGGCAGCGTCGGCAGTTGCCGGGCCGGCACGATGCCGCGGAACGCGCTGGTGCCCGTGTAGGCCACGCCTTCCCCGCCCGTCACCCAGTCGCGGACAACCGAGCGCACGCCGTCCGCCCCCACCACGAGGTCCGCCTCCGCGGACTGGCCGTTCTCGAACTCCAGCGCGACGGTGCCGCCCCGCTCGGCGATGGCGTGCAGCCGGTGCCCGAGGCGCAGCCCGGCGCCGCCCAGCGCCGTGCTCAAGGCGCGTTGCAGGTCGGCGCGGTGGATGCCGTAATACGGCGCGCCGAACCGCTCCTGGTAGCTGTGGCCGTTCCGCACGGGATGCGCCGCGATGCGCCGCCCGTCCCGCCAACTGCGGTAGATCAGCTCGGTCGGCTCGGTGGAGGCGGCGGCGACCGCGTCCAGCACGCCCAGGCGGCGCAGCTCCCGCGTCGAGTTGGCGGACAGCGCCACCGCCGCGCCGATCTCCGTCAGTTGCGCCGCCTGCTCGAACACCTCCGCTGCCATGCCGCGTTGCCGCAGCGCGAGCGCCAGCACCAGGCCGCCGATGCCGCCGCCGACGATTGCGATCCGCAGTGGTGCCGTCATCTGCCGCCCCATTTCAACGCTTGCCAAACTCTTACACCGGCCGCCGCGGGAATCAGCTACAAATATGGATGGAACGGCCGCACGTTTGGTCGGCGCTTGGCATGGGGCGGGAAGGATGCGGGTTTGAGCGGCGGCGCCGACCCCGGCCAACAGGCCGAGGAGCTTGCGGAGCGGGTCCAGGGACGCCTCGACCGCCTTGGCCTTGCGCCGGAGTACGCGGCCCGGGCCGCCGGGCTTCCCGCCGACTTCATCGCCCGGCTGCTGGACGGCAAGCTGCCGCCGCCGCGCGGCCAGCGCCTGGTCAAGTTGGCGGATGCGCTGGCCACCTCGGTATCCTACCTGGTCGGCCTCGACCCGGACACGCCGGTGCCGCCCGAGTACTTGGAAGAGGAGCAGGGCAGCCTGGGCCTGCTGGCCGGGGACGAGGAGGCACTGCTGCGCGCCTACCGGCGCCTCGACGTGTCCTCCCGCGCGGCCCTGCTCCAAGTCGTGCTGAAGATGGCGCCCGAGCCTGAGCCATCCGAAAAGAAGCCGCGGCAGGCCAGCGCGCGACGCTGATGCGCGGCGCACGCGGCACCGTGCGCGAGGGTGCAACCCGCCGCGGCCCGGGCGGTTGTGGGATGACGAGGTTCCGTCACATCGCCCGGCGTCGCGCCGCGTCGTCCGGATCGTTGCGCACATGAATGGAAGGGCGCCGAGCCATGAAACGCGATCCCGTCTCCATGCTGTTCACCGCGCTGGCCGTGGCCAGCCTCTCGGTCGCGGCGTTCTCGGGCCACACGGAGCCGGGCCAGGCGGAGGCGCCGGTCCCGGGCGGCCGCGGCAGGCCCACCACCGGCGCGTCGCGGGACCCGGGCAGCGCCGGTCGCGCTCCACCCGGGCATGACGCCGCCAAGCCGTCGGAAATCCCGGCCCGCGGCTGGTGGGCCATCGCGAAGCGGGTCGCGGCCAAGGTCTCCAGCGACCGGCTGCTGACCGAGGCAGCCGGCATCACCTTCTACGCCCTGCTCGCCTTGTTCCCTGCCTTGGCTGCCACCGTGTCCCTGTATGGCCTCATCGCCGACCCGGCCACCATCTCGGACAACCTGGACGCCCTGTCCGGCGTGGTGCCCGGCGGCGGCATGCAGATCATCAGCGACCAGGTGCGCAGCCTCGCCGCGAACAGCGGCAAGGCGCTGGGCTTCGCCGCCCTGCTCGGGCTGGCCACCTCCCTGTGGAGCGCCAACCAGGGCACCAAGGCCCTGTTCGACGCGATGAACGTGGTTTACGGCGAAACCGAGAAGCGCGGTTTCCTGCTCCGCACGGCGGTGACGCTTGCCTTCACCCTGGGCGGCATCGTGTTCGTGCTGCTGGCGATGGCGGCCGTGGTGGCGTTGCCCATCGCGCTCGGCTTCATCGGCTTGGGAGGCACCGCCGACCTGCTGGTGCGCGTCCTGCGCTGGCCGCTGCTGCTGGCCGCCCTCGCGGCCCTGCTCGCGTGCATCTACCGGTTCGGGCCGAGCCGGGAGCGGGCGCGTTGGCAATGGGTCAGTTGGGGCGGCGGCTTCGCGGCCGTGGCCTGGGTGGCCGGCTCCATCGCCTTTTCCTGGTACGTCAGCCACTTCGGCAGCTACAACAAGACCTACGGCTCGCTGGGCGCCGTGGTCGGCTTCCTGACCTGGATCTGGCTGTCCGCCACGATCGTGCTGGTCGGCGCCGAGCTGAACGCGGAAATGGAGCAGCAAACAGCGCGCGACACGACGACCGGGCCGGAACAGGCGCCGGGCCGCCGCGGCGCCAACAAGGCCGACGCGGTGGCTGCGGCGTAGAAGCACGACGCGCCGACGGACCGGCTTGTCGTTTACCGGACGCACGGAAGCACGGAATCGTGATCCATCCGGTGCGGCACCTAAGTGAGTCTCGCGTGTAATGGCTTCTAACATCTAGCACGGGAGAAGACGGGCTTCGGCGAAAACAAAGCGTCACGGCCAGGCCGGCTTGCGGCTTGACCTCACAACCACAACCGATGGAGACGACCTATGGCAACACGCACCCTTACGGCCATGTTCAAAACCCGCAGCGAAGCCGAGCGCGCTGAGCAGGCGCTGACAAGCGAACTTGGCCTGAACCGTTCGATGATCCAGACCAGCCCTGGCACCGGAGTGACGGACGCCGGCTACGACCCGGCGCGTCCCTACGAGGAAAAGGGCTTCTTCGCGTCGCTCAAGAACCTGATGCTGCCGGAGGAGGACCGCTACGCCTATGCGGAGGGCATGCGCCGCGGCGCCGTGCTCGTGAGCATCAAGGTGGAGGACAGCCAGCTCGACCGCGCATCGGACATCCTGGAGCATGCCGGCGCCATGGACCTGGACGCGCAGGAAGCCGAGTGGCGCAAGTCCGGCTGGACCGGATACAACGCCAGCGCCCACGGCGGCATGCGTGGCGCGACGGCTGGCGCGACCGCCGCAGCCGGCCAGGACGAGACGATCAAGGTCGTCGAAGAGAAGCTGGTGGTCGGCAAGCGCGCCGTGGAGGGCGGCCGCGTGCGCGTCCGCTCGTATGTCGTCGAGACGCCGGTCGAGGCGAACGTGACCTTGCACCAGGAGCGCGTCTCGGTTGAGCGCCACTCGGTGGACCGCCCTGCCAGCGCCGCCGACCTGGCCGCTTTCCAGGAACGCACCATCGAGGCCCGCGCCACCAGCGAGGAAGCGGTCGTCGCCAAGGAGGTCCGCGTCGTCGAGGAGATCGGCGTGCACAAGGAAGCGGCGGACCGTGTCGAAACCGTCCGCGACACCGTGCGCAAGACGGAGGTCGAGGTCGAGGACAGCGCAACCAACCGCACGGGCGGCACGACAACCGGCAGCACCGGCACGGGGACAGGCGTGGCAGGGGCCGTGGACAAGACGCTGGGCACCAACATCAGCGGCACCAACCCGGGCCGCAAGTAGCCCGGGCTGCTGCCAGGCCAAGGGGGGAGCCGCCCGGCTCTCCCCCGCCATCTCCCTGCGAACTACAAGGAAAGGAGCCTAACATGACGCGCATCTCGCTTGCACTCGCGGCTACGCTGCTGGCCGGCACGGCGATGGCCCAAGGGACCGCCACGACGCCGGGCAACACGGCGCCGGGCGCCACATCGAACGCGCCGATCCCGGGCGTCGATCCCAACACCGGCGTCACGCCCAACACGAGCCTGACCGGGCGCAACTCCGGCACCGCGGCTGCGAGCGGCGACCGCAACCAGGCGGTCACGACAACCAGCGCCAACGCGCCGCAACCCGCCCGCGGCCACAGCAGCTTCACCCAGGCCCAGGCCCGGCGCCGGCTGGAGCGCAACGGCTACCAAGAGGTCAGCGCTTTGACCAAGGACAGCGGCGGCGTTTGGCGCGGCACGGCGACAAAGGACGGGCAGCCTGTCCAGGTCTGGCTCGACTACAAGGGCAACGCCGGGCAGCAGGTGGCCGCCACGTCGAGCATGGGCGCAGCAGGCGCCGCTTCCGGCCGTGCGGTCGATCCCAGCACGACCCCGCCGGGCGCCCACCCGACCGGCAGCACCGCCGCACGGAGCAGCATGACCCAATAGGACATCCGCCCCGCCGGGGGCAAAGGCTGCCGG
This sequence comes from uncultured Acetobacteraceae bacterium, assembly GCA_964250815.1. Lineage (GTDB taxonomy): Bacteria > Pseudomonadota > Alphaproteobacteria > Acetobacterales > Acetobacteraceae > CAHJXG01. The sequence goes on along the minus strand of CAXUIQ010000009.1, from coordinate 9,029 downwards.
CGCGTTGTGCGCCGGCGCCTGTGCGGGCATAGCGGCGGCCCAGGAAGCCATCCGGGCCGGTGCTGCGGCCCAATCAGGACAGGGCGCGCCCCGCCGGCAGCGAGCCGTCCCGCCGCCCACGCAGGTTGAACGAAAGCACGAGCAGCAGCGCCCCGAACACCAGCGCATAGCCGCCCAGCCACCAGGTCAGGACCAACGCGCCCGCAACGGGCGACAGCCAGAGCAGCACGCCCCAAGCCAGCGAGACCAGGCCGGACAACGCAAGCAGCCAGCGCCCGTGCCCGCCATGCAGGCGCCACGCCGCGGCCAGCATCAGCGCCCCGGTGACGACCGACCAGACGCCCAGCAGGGTCACCACGACCAGCACGGTCAGGCCCGGCACCAGCAAGGCCGCAGCGCCCGCCGCCAGATCGACGATGCCCTCCAGGATCAGCAGGCCCCAGCGCTCGTGCCGCGCCGCGGCGCGGACCCCGGCCACGATGGCGAACACGCCGTCGGCCAGCATGTAGGCGGCAAACAGCAGCACGAGCGATGCCACGGTAGTGAAAGGCAGGATCAGCGCCGCCAGGCCGAACAGGATGGCGAACGCGCCGCGCAGTGCGATGGCCCACCAGTTGCGGGCCAGCAGCGCGCTCATCGCGTCCATCCTTGACCCGTAGGGGCCGCCGCTGCCAGGGACGCTCATCCCGTTCGTGAAATCAAGCATGCTCGACCTTCATCTCCTGCCTCCGCCACGATGTCGCCGAGTTCGGGGCGAACGCAAGCCAGAACATCGTGCGGCATCCCGCGGTTCTTCATCCCTGGCCGCTCCGCACCGCCGCATGCCGGTCACAGGAAGCGCCCTGCCGCCTTCTCGGCCGCGCGCATCGCCGCGAACAGGCTGGGCGCGGCGCCGGAAGCAACCAGGGCAAACAGGCTGCCCTGCCCGTATTGCCGCCGCAGCACCGTGAAGCGGGCGGTGCGCCGCCGTCCCGGGCCGGCATGCACTTCCAGGCGGACCTCGCCCGCCTCGGCCAGCAGCCTGCCGTCCGGGACGCGACGCCATCTCGGTGCCGTGACGTGGGACACGACGCTTGAGCCTTCTCCCATGTGAAAGGCATTCACTCCGCCAATGCCACGATTGCGCCCGGACGGGTAAAACAAGTTTCAGTGCGCGGCCCATGCATTCACGTCGCGGCGTTCGGACGGGCCGCCTTGCCGCATGGGCAACAGGACGGCTTGCCGGTATGTTGGCGGGCGCATGGGGCCGGGCCGCCGGCCTGCCGACCCGAAGGAAACGAGACCATGGACGACATCAAGGCTGCCACCGCCAAGCACCACGAGGACGCCGCGCACCAATTCGAGGTGGCCGCCAAGATGCACCACGAGGCCGCCAAGCATTGCGCCTCGGGCAACTTCGAGAAGTCCGAGCACCTGGCCACCAGCGCGGCCGAGGCCGAGGCGGCGGCGAACCGGCACGCATTGCAAGCGCTGGACCAGTATCGCCACCACGCCCAGGAAGTCGCGGACCGGAAGGCCGAGGCCGCATCGGAGGAGGCGGCACGCGCCGCGAAGCACGAGGCCAAGGCGGCCGCCAAAGGCTAGGGGCCGCACGGCATGACGGACGCCCCGGGACACCGGCCGCCCAGCCGGCCCTTGCGCCAGGCGCTGCACCGGCTGACCGTCGCGACGCACGGCAAGGGCCTCGTCGCGATCACCGGCGAGGTGCTTGCCTGGAGCGCGGCCCAGGGCATCGAGACCGGATTGCTCACCTTGTGGTGCCGCCACACCTCGGCCTCGCTGACCGTGCAGGAGAACGCCGACCTGACCGTGCGGGAGGACATCGCCCGCTTCTTCGAAGCCCTCGCGCCCGAGGACCCCGCACGCTACGCCCACCACGAGGAGGGGCCGGACGACATGCCGGCGCACCTGCGCGCCATGCTGACCCAGACGCAACTGTCGATCCCGGTGGCGGGCGGCGTCCCGGTGCTGGGCACCTGGCAGGGGCTCTACCTGTTCGAGCACCGGCGGCGCCCGCACCGCCGCGAGGTCGTGCTGCACCTGATGGGCGAGTAGCCGCCGGGCTGCCCTGTCCCTTCCGCGAATCACCCCCGCGAAGGGTTCTGCTCCAGGCCGGGCTGCTTCTCGCCAGCAGTGGTGAGCGGCGGCACTCATACTTCCAAGCATGAATATCATGCCGGCTGGCCTGCTAACGGGCCTATTCCGCCATGCCCATACCTGTGGCCGACGACGCGCTCCTGATCGAACGACGCCGCCTCAGCCGGGTAAGACGCCCGGCCCCACAGGAGTTCATGCCATGAAGACCATCTTCCTTGCCGCCGCTGTCGCGCTCAGCCTCGGCGCCGCCCCCGCCTTCGCCGGCGAGGGCAACGGCGACCCCTTCCCGTTCAGCGCGCAAAGCCCGGCCGTCAGCACCTACGCCGCGCAGCCGCGGTTTGCCGACACCGGCTCGAACGCCTATCCGGACGTCGCGGGACGGGCGGGCACCGGCCTGGCCAACCCGGCAGGTCCGCAGGTGCAGTTCGCCGACACGGGTTCGAACGCCTACCCGAACGTCGTCGGCCGGCCCGGCTCCGACCTGCCCAGCCTCGCCGGCGACGTGCTTCCGACCAACGGCAGCCAAGGCGCGGTGCAGACCGCCAACTCCCTCCCGGCACGCTTCGAAGAGGGCACCGTCGCCTACGCGCAGGCGACCCAGGTCCGCAACTGGCTGGTGGCCCACGCCCAGCGGTCTCCGGCCTTCGCCTCGGCGGCCCGGCGCACGCCCGGCGGCTGATTGCCAACGCACAGGACACACCCCAATGCGCCCGGGCCGTCTCCGCCCGGGCGCCGCTACCCGAAAGTCCACACCATGAACACACGCATCCTCAGCGTCGCCGCCTCGCTCGCCTTCACACTCGGCGGCGCGGCCCTGGCGCAGCCGGTGGCCAGCCCGGCCGCCGACCAGGCCGCAATCTACTCCGCCGCATCGAGCGCCGTCGGGCGCTGGCTCTACGACCTGAAGGGCAACCGGATCGGCAGCGTCCGCAAGCTGGAAGACGGCGGCCGGACCGCGGTCATCATGGTCGGTTCCTACTTCCAGATCGGCAGCCACGAAGCCCGGGTGCCCGCCAGCGCCCTTTCGGTCGCCGACGGCAAGGCCGTGATCAGCGGCGACACCGTCCAGGCGCTGAACACCGCCAGCCTGCGGTAGCCGCGCAGGCCTGCCGGCCTGGAGCTATTCCAGCATGGTGCCGCGCAGCGCCCGCAGCCGGGCGGCATCGAGGCCCAGCCCGGTTTCCAGGAGCAGCTCCAGGGAGCCATGGCTCTCGGCCGCCTGGGCCAAGGCGCCCTCAAGCAAGGGGCGGTGCGCGGCCAGCAAGGTGTCGCGCACCGCTTCCGGCGTGTCGGGCGGCAGCGCGTACTCACGCCGCCAGATCCGGTTGGTCGCGAGATAGTCGGCGACCACCGTCTCCCGCGGCACGCCGAGCGCGGTCAGCAGCAAGGCCGCGCCGAAGCCGGTCCGGTCCTTGCCGGCCGAGCAGTGGAACAGCAGCGGCGTCCGCCCCTCCAACAACAGCGCGAACAGCGCCCGGTAGCGCGGCAGGTGCTCGCCCGCATAGGCGGAATAGGCGGCTTGCAGCAAGGCGTAGGTGTCCTCGCCTGTGGCCGCTTCCCGCCGGAGCAGGTCGCGGAGCGAAGCGCCGATCCGCGGCTCGATGGGAAGCGGCACCACCTCCGGCGCGTCGGCGCCGGGCAGGCGGGACGGGGCGCGCTCGCGTTCCCGCACCCCGCGCAGGTCGCACACGGTGCGGATGCCGAGCGCGCCGAACCGCGCCAGGTCCGCGTCCGTCAGGTGCGCCAGCGAGGCACCGCGGAACACCCGGCCCATCCGCACGCGCCGCCCGTCCGCAGTGCGGTAGCCGCCGAGGTCTCGAAGGTTGGAGCAGCCCTCCAGCGGCACTACCCGGGGCAACCCGGCCTCGTTCACCAAATCCTCCATCCCAAGCCCTCCCGGCTATCCGCGCACGCAGGATCGCCGCCGGGCCGGCGGGCTGCTTCGCCCGGCCAAAGATGATGCGCCTCTTGCTTCTGCGCCCGCGGCTGCCCTCGTTGGCGGCATCTTAATTTGAGCTTTTTGCCGCGCTGCTTTGCTGGAAGTGTTCGACGGCACCATCGATCTGAACCCAAGGATGTTTCGACTGTTCGAAAACCGATCTGACGGGGGCAGGATACTCCGGGTCGGCGAGCGCGCCGACGGCAACGCCGATCAGCGACGGCAGGTTGTCGGCCTTCCAATAGATCGTTGACCCGCAGTTTGGACAAAAGTAGGTGCGGACCTTCCCGCAGCTTGCTGCATCGCGGGTGAACTCTTTCGCAGTTCCAGAAATGCCGACCGCGGCGACCGGGCAAAACGCGCCTACGCCAAATGGCGTGCCGGTTCTCCGTTGGCAGTCGAGACAATGACAGGCGACAACCATTTTCGATGGTCCTGGAAGCGTCAGTGTGAGAGCGCCGCAACTGCACCGGGCAACAGCCATTGGAACCTCCGTTTTCTGAAGCGGGATCGCGCCACGGTCAAACTGATACATCCCCTCGTTTACTCCCGCGCGCCGGGGCACTAACCTCCCTGCAACGGCGGACTGCGCCGAACCCTGAGGAGAGACGCCCCATGCCGATGCGCCGCCTGCTGCCTGCTTTCGTGCTTGCCTTTGGCCTGCCCGGCGTGGCCATCGCCGCCGACCCGATCCGCATCGGCGTGATCGCCGAGAACTCCGCTATCAGCGGCATCGCCATCCCCAACGCCGCCCAGGTCGCGGCCGACGAGATCAACGCCCATGGCGGGGTGGACGGACGCATGGTCGAGATCGTCGCCTATGACGACCACAACTCCGCCGCCGACGCGGTGCGCGCCTTCCAGCGCGCGGCCAACCAGGACAAGGTGCACGCGGTGATCGCCACCTACACGAGCGAGGTGGCCCTCGCTTTGGAACCCTGGGCCGGGCGGCTGAAGATCCCCACGATCACGCCGGGCGCCGCAAGCGACGAGATCTCCAAGCGCATCCACGGCGACTACGACCACCTGAAATACTTCTTCCACGGCTACCTGCCCTCGGCGTTCCTGGCGCAGTCGGTGTGCGACGCGGCCAAGGACCTGCTGACAAGCAGCAAGCTCAAGATGAAGACCGCGGTGATCATGAGCGAGGACGCGGCCTGGACCACGCCGCTCGACGCCGGCTACATGGCCTGCCTGCCGAAGTCCGGCCTCACGGTGCTGGACCACATCCGCATGTCGCCGGACACCACGGACTTCACGCCCATCTACAACGGCATCGAGGGCAAGAAGCCCGACGTGATCATCACCGGCATCAGCCATGTCGGCGTGCAGCCCACGGTGCAGTGGGCCAACCAGCAGGTGCCGATCCCAATGTTCGGCATCTCCTCCCAGGCCACGTCCAGCACGTTCTGGAAGGACACCAACGGCGCGACGGAGGGTGTGGTCTTGCAGCTTGTTGCGGTCGATACGGTCGCCAGCACGCCGAAGACGATCCCCTTCGCCACTGCCTACATCAAGAAATACGGCATCAGCCCGGCCTATTCCGGCTACACCGCCTATGACGACGTTTACCTGTTCGCCGATGCCGTGCGGAAGGCCGGCGGCACCGATCCCGACAAGATGGTGGCGGCGCTGGAAGCCGCGGACTACGAGGGCACGGTCGGGCGCGTCCAGTTCTTCGGCAAGGACGCCCCGTTCACCCACGCCATCAAGTACGGCCCGGACACCGTGAGCGGCCTGGTCGTGCAATGGCAGGACGGCAAGCAGGTGGCGGTCTGGCCGCCCGCCGTCGCGGCCGGCACGCTGCGCTTCCCAAGCTTCGTGAAGGCGGCGAACTGAAGCCTGGTGCCGCAGGGTGCTGGGCCTCCAGATCCTCATCGACGGCTTCGCGGTCAGCGCGCTCTACGGCTTGGGCGCCATCGGCTTCACCCTGCTGTTCGGCGTGTCCGGCGTGCTGAACCTGGCGCATGGGGGCATCCTGCTGACGGCGGCGGTGGTGGCATGGCTGATGGCGGACCAGGTGGGCGCTTATGGGGGCGCCGCCGCCGGGCTGCTGGCCGGCATCGCCATGGCGTTCGCGACCTACTTGGTGGTGGTGCGCCCGATCCAGCGGTCGCCGGCCATCCCGGGCGAGGAGAAGGAAATCTTCGTCCTCACCGGCACGCTGCTTTGGGGCATCATGATCCAGGAAGCGGTCGCCTACTTCACCACCACCAGCCCGCACACCGTGCGCCCGCTGATCGCCGGCGTCACGGCCATCGGCGGGGTGCGGACGCCGACCAACGAGATCCTGACCGCCGCCTTGTGCTGGGCCGCCATCGGGCTGCTGTGGCTTTTGGTCAACCGGACGCGGGCGGGCAAGGCGCTGCTCGCGGCGTCGATCAACCCGCGCGGCCTGACCCTGCTCGGCTTCGAGCTGCAGCGCATCTACCTGCTGGTCTGGGCCATCTACGGCGTGCTGGCCGGCACGGCGGGGGTGCTGCTGGGCGCGTTCCTCGGCGTGTCGTCGGAGAACGCGGGCACGCTGACCGCCTCCGCCTTCTCCATCGTCGTGCTGGGCGGCTTGGGCAGCGTGGCGGGTTCGCTGCTGGCGGCTTACGCGGTCGGCTATTTGGAAACCATCACCGCCTACTTGGTCTCGCCCTCGCTCCGCACCGTGCCCGCGCTGCTGCTGCTGGTGGTCGTGGTGTACCTGCGGCCGCAGGGCCTGCTGGGGCGGCGCTGATGCGGGGCCTGGTGCGCTCGCGGCTGTTCTGGGTCACGCTGCTGGTCCTGGCGGTCGCCGCCCTGCTGCCGCTCGGCGTGTCCGGCTACGTGCTGGGGCTGCTGACGCTCGCCTACTACTTCGGCGTGTTCGCCATGGCGTGGGACCTGCTGTTCGGCTTCGCGGGCGAGGTCAACTTCGGCCCGACCTTCCTCGTGGGCCTCGGCGCCTACGGGGCCGGCATCCTCAACAGCGAGGGGGGCCTGCCCATCCCGGTCTGCGTGCTGTTCGGGGCGTTGCTCGCCGTGGCCGGGGGGCTGCTGCTGGCGGTGCCGGCCCTGCGGCTGAGCGGGCCGTATTTCGGGCTGGTCACCCTGGTTGCCGTGCTGCTGCTGCAGCAGATGGTGACGGTGTTCGCCCAGTACAGCGGCGGCGAGATCGGCCTCACCATCCCCGACGTGATGTCGGTTGACGAAGCCGCCAACTACTACATCGCGCTCGGCTTCATGGCCGCGAGCGGCCTCATCCTGTTCGGCCTGTCCCGCTCCGCCCTGGGACTGATCCTGCAAGCCTGCGGGCAGGACCCGGTGGAGGCGCAGGCGCTCGGCTTCAACGTCGCCAAGCACAAGCTCGCCGCCTTCTGCGTCAGCGCGCTGTTCAGCGGCCTCGCGGGCGCGATGCTGGTGTTCTACCTGGGCACCGCCTCGCCCGGCACCGTGATCGACATTGCCGTGGGCGTGCAGGTCATCATCGCGGCCGTCTTGGGCGGGCGGCGCACCATCCTCGGCGCCGCGGTCGGCGCGGTGGTGCTGATCGTGGCGGGCGAGGCGCTGCGGCCCTTGGGCCAGCTCAGCACCTTCATCGTCTCCGCCGTGGCGCTGCTCGCCATCCTGCTCGTGCCGTCCGGCCTGCTCGGCGTCCTGATGCGGGACCGGCAGTGACGGCCCAAGGAAGCGCCGCGTTGTTGCAGGTCTCGGGCCTGGTCAAGCGGTTCGGCGGGCTGGTCGCGGTGGGCGGCATGGCGCTCGACATCGCGCCGGGCGAGATCCTCGGGCTGATCGGCCCCAACGGCTCCGGCAAGTCCACGGTGATGAAGCTCATCATGGGCATCGAGCGCCCGGACGCCGGCGCGGTGCGGATCGGCGGCGTGGACGTGGCCGGCTGGCCCAGCCACCGCATCGCCCGGCACGGCGTCGGCCTCGTGTTCCAGCACTCCCGCCCGCTGCACCGGCAGACGGTGCTGGAGAACATCAAGCTCGCCCTCTTGCCGGATGCGCTGATGCGGCTGTTCGCCGACCCGGACGTGGAGGAGCGGGCGCGCGCCATTGCCCGGCGCGTCGGCCTGGGCGCGGTGCTGGACCGCCGGCCCGGCACGCTGCCGTTCGCCGACCTGCGCCGACTGGAACTCGCCAAGGCCATCGGACGCGATCCCAAGGTGGTGCTGGTCGATGAGCCGTTCGCCGGGCTGACTTCGGGCGAGGTCGGCGCGTTCTCCGACCTGATCGCGAGCTTCCGGGCAGAGGGCAAGGCCGTGTTGCTCGTGGACCACAACGTGAAGGGCGTGGCGGCCCTGGTGGACCGCGTGCTGGCGATGTACCTGGGCGAACCCATCGCGGAGGGCACGGCCGAGCAGGTGATGCGCGACCCGCAGGTGCGCCGGGTCTATCTGGGCGGCGCGATCGAGACCGCGGCGCGCCCGGCGGCCACGGCGAAGTCCGGCCCGCCGCTGCTCTCGGTCGAGGGCGTCGATGTGCTGTACGGCAAGGCGCAGGCGCTGGAGGGCGTGTCGATCCACGTCCGGGAAGGCGAGTTCGTGTCGGTCGTCGGCCTGAACGGCGCGGGCAAGACGACGCTGTTCAACGCCGTGTCCGGCCTCGTGCCCTATGCCGGGCGCATCGCCTGGGAGGGCCGTCCGCTCGCCGGGCAGAGCGCCGCCGCCATCGCCCGCGGCGGCATCGTGCAGTGCCCGGAAAGCCGCGAGCTGTTCGGCGCCATGAGCGTGCGGGAGAACCTGGACCTCGGCGGCTCCCGCCTGCCCAAAGGGGAGCGCGCCCGGCTGCTCGGCTGGATGTTCGAGCTGTTCCCCATCCTAAAGTCCCGCCAGGCCCAGCTTGCGGCGACGCTGTCGGGCGGCGAGCAGCAGATGCTGGCCATCGCCCGCGCGCTGATGATGCAGCCGCGCCTGCTGATCCTGGACGAGCCGACGCTGGGCCTCGCCCCGGTGATCCTGGAGCAGCTCAGCCGCGCGCTGGAAACCTTGCGGACCACGACGCCGATCACGGTGCTGCT
>CAXUIQ010000008.1:4796-24409 GCA_964250815.1 uncultured Acetobacteraceae bacterium | reverse complement strand
CCGGCACCTTGAAGTCGCGCATGTGCGACCCGGCGCCGGTCGCCCGCCCGTGCGCCAGGATGGCCATCGCCTTCGCCGTGTCGATGGGCGACCCGCCGCCGAAGCCGATCAGGCAGTCGTACAGCCCGGCCTGCAGCAGCGCCGCGCCGGCGTCGATCACGGTGTCTGTCGGCTCCGGCACGGTGTCGCTGAACACCGCGGCGGCGATCCCGGCCGCTTCCAGCGGGTCCAGGCAGCGGCGCAGGAGGCCGGAGCGGACCATGTAGGGGTCGGTGACCACCAGCGGACGCGACAGGCCGAACTTGGCCAGCACGCCCGCGACCTCCGTCACGCTGCCGCCGCCCACCAGCATCAGCCGGGGCGAGACGATGGCGGCGCTCATCCGGCCACCTGCTGGGCGGCCCGGCGGTCGGCGTAGAGCGCGAGGCGGCGCGCCGCCGCCGGGCTGGCAGCCTGGGCCGCCTCCATCGCGGTCGCGGCGGGCAATTCTTCCGCACGGTGGCAAGCTGAGAGGTGGCCGGGTTCGATGAGGTGCAAGGCGGGGTCCTCGATTCGGCAGCGGTCGATCACAAACGGGCAGCGGGTGTGGAAGCGGCAGCCGGGCGGCACGTTGGCCGGGCTGGGCATGTCGCCGCCCGGCGCTTCGCCTCCCGCCGTGGACCGCGCAGGCTTGCGGTGCGGGTCGGGGCGCGGGATCGCCGACAGCAGGACGCGGGTATAAGGGTGGCGCGGGTTGGCGAACACCTCGTCCTTCGGCCCGATCTCGACGATGCGGCCCAGGTACATCACCGCGACCCGGTCCGCCACGTGCTTCACCACCGCCAGGTCGTGCGCGATGAACAGGTAGGACAACCCCAGCCGGACCTGCAAATCCTTCAGCAGGTTCACCACCTGCGCCTGGATCGACACGTCGAGCGCGCTCACCGGCTCGTCGCAGACCACCAAAGCCGGCTCCACGGCGAGCGCCCGGGCGATGCCGATCCGCTGGCGCTGCCCGCCGGAGAACTCGTGCGGGTAGCGCCCGGCGTGGTAAGACGCCAGGCCCACGAGGCCCAGCAACTCGGCCACCCGCGCCCGCCGGGCCGCGCCGCCGCCGATGCCGTGCACGACCAGCGGCTCCTCCAGGATCTCGGCCACCGTCATGCGCGGGTTGAGCGACGCGAACGGGTCCTGGAACACGATCTGCATGCGGCGGCGCAGCTTGCGCATCGCGCTTCCACGCAGGCCGGTGATGTCCGCGCCCTCGAACCGGACCGTGCCCGCGGTCGGCTCGATCAGGCGCAGCACCAGCCGCGCCGTCGTGCTCTTGCCGCAGCCGCTCTCCCCCACCAGCGCCAGCGTCTCGCCGCGGAACAGCTCGAACGACAGGCCATCCACCGCCCGCACGGCGCCGACCGTGCGCGACAGCACCAGCCCGCGGCGGATGGGGTAATGCTTGGCGAGGCCCGCGACCTGCATCAGCACGTCCGTCACGCAGCCAACTCCTCGACCGGCGCCCGGATGCAGGCGGCGTGATGGCCGGCGCTTAAGCCCCGCAGCGGCGGATCGACCCGGGTGCAGGCGGGTGCTGCGAACACGCAGCGGGGATGGAACCGGCAGCCCTCCGGAAGCGCGAACGGCGCGGGGACCGAGCCTTCGATGGCCAGCAGGCGGGACCGGGTTTCCTCGATCCGCGGGATGCTGCCCAGCAGGCCTAGCGTGTAGGGGTGCTGCGGGTCGTCGAAGATGGCCGTGCCGCTGGCCCGCTCCACGACGCGCCCGGCATACATCACCGCGACCTCGTCCGCCATCTCCGCCACCACGCCGAGGTCATGGGTGATCAGGATGATCGCCATGCCGGACTGCGCCTGCAAGTCGCGCAGCAGGTCCAGGATCTGCGCCTGCACCGTCACGTCCAGCGCCGTCGTCGGCTCGTCGGCGATCAGCAGGTCCGGGCCGCAGGACAAAGCCATGGCGATCATCGCCCGCTGCCTCATGCCGCCGCTCATCTGGTGCGGGTAGTCGTCGAACCGGCGCGCCGCACCGGGGATGCGCACCCGGTCGAGCGCCGCGACGCCCCGGGCGCGCAACCCGGCCTTGGACGCGCCGGGGTCATGGGCGCGCATCGCCTCGGTGATCTGGTCGCCTACGGTGAACACCGGGTTGAGGCTGGTCATCGGCTCCTGGAAGATCATGCCGATCCGTCTGCCGCGCACCGCGCGCATGGCGCGCGCCGGCAGCGCCAGCAGATCCTGCCCGTCAAACACGATCCGCCCCGCCGCCACGCGCCCCGGCGACGGCACCAGGCGCATGACCGAAAGCGACAACATGCTCTTGCCGCAGCCGCTTTCGCCCACGATGCCCAGCGTTCTGCCGCGCGCCACGGACAGGCTCACCCCGTCCACCGCCGGCACGTCGCGGGACGGGCTGCGGAACACCGTGCGCAGCCCGTCGATCTCCAGAAGCGGAGCCGGAAACAGGTCAGCCACTCAGGAGCGGTAGTCGGGCCGGTCGTGCTCCACGAGGCGCAGGCAGCTTTCCCACATCATCCCGTAGTGATCGAGGCTGCCTTCACGGTCGAACTGCTCCGCCGTATGCCGGCGCACCGCTTCGGGCGGCGTCACCAGCTCGGTCCCGCCTGCCAACGCCGCGACCTGCGCTTGGCATGCGCGCTCAAGGTAGTAGATGTTGCTGAACGCCTCCGGGATGGTGCGCCCGGCGACCAGCAGCCCGTGGTTCTGCAGGATCATGGCCCGGTGGTCGCCGAGGTCGGCCACCAGCCGCTCCCGCTCGTCGAGGTCGAGCGCGATGCCCTCATAGCCGTGGTAGGCCAGGCGCCCGTAGAACTTGAGCGCATGCTGGCTGATCGGCAGCAGGCCGTGCTTCTGCGCCGCCACCGCCATGCCCGCGGGGGTGTGGGTGTGGATGACGCACATCAGGTCATGCCGGGCCATGTGGATCGCCGAGTGGATGCAGAACCCGGCCGCGTTCACCCGGCGCGATTGCTGCCCGTCCTCGACGACGTTGCCGTCGCAGTCGATCTTCACCAGGTCCGACGCGCGCATTTCGTGGAACATCACGCCGTACTGGTTGATGAGGAAGTGGTTCTCCGGCCCGGGCAGCCGCGCGCTGATGTGGGTGTAGATCAGGTCGGTCATCCGGTGGTGCGCGACGAGCCGGTACAGCGCGGCCAAGTCGCACCGGATCTTCCATTCCACGTCCGAGACGCCGGACAGCGAGGCAGGCGTTGCGGCGACGTTCATGGGACCCTCCTGGATGATCGGCGATCTTCGGTCTGACACGCGGGCACGGTCAAGCGCAGCCCGCGTCCGGCTGCTGGATCAGTGGATCTCCCCGGCCTGCTGCACCGCCGCGCGCAGCTTTGCCGGGCTGAAATCCGGGCTGGCGCAGACGTCGAGGATGACCTTCTCGCGCCGGGTCGAAAGGGCGATGGCATCCGGCAGCTTGCGCACTGCCTCGGCCGGGATGACGACCGCGCCATGGAAGTCCGCATGGACGACATCATCGTGCACCGCGTTCATGCCGAACACGTTTACCGGCTTGCCGAAGTCCACCATATGGACGTGGGCATGGCTAGGGCCGATCCGCCCGCCGACGATCTGGAAGCCCGGCGCGATCATGTCGCAGTCGCGGAACGACCCGTTTGTCACGCATCCCAAGGCGCCGAGCGCCTTGTGCACCGTGGAATGCACCTCGCCCCACCACGCGCCGTAGCCCGGCCGGTCGTCCAAGTCCTGCAAGACCACGACGGTGGGGAAATGCGCATCGGCCACGTAGTCATACCAATCAAGGCGGCTGGCGACGGGGCCGCGCGGCGCTTCCTTCGCGCGGATCATGCCGACGCGGGCGACGCCGACGATCGGCGGCAGGCGGCGGTCCACGGCGACCATCGGCTCGACGGTGAAGCCGAGCGCCCGGCGCCCCGGCACCACGATCTCGAGGCCGTTGCAGATCGTGGGCGTGTCCCATTGCTGCAACGTCTTGAGGTCGTTGAGCGAGTAGGGCGGTTCGGCCATCATTGATCACCTCCACACTCTGCAAGGCATCAAGCGACACCTTGCATTCGCCAACGCTCCCGAGCTCCAGCCCCGGCGTCGGGCTGGCGGATCAACGCCGGACGACCGCCTTCTCCTGGCCCCACTTCTCGGGACAGCGGATGCGGAACGGACCGTCCACGACGTACTCGAACGACTTTCGCTTGGGATCGTCGGCGGCGGCACGCCAGGCTTGGATCGTGCCGCCGTAATAAGCTTCCTCGGCGCGCGCCGCGTGCAGGTACACGCGGCCGCCGATTGCCTCCTCCGCCACCTCGTCCGTCACCGGCCAGGTACCGGTCTCGTAACGGGTCGGCTCAGGCCCGATCCGCTTGTTCCGCTCTCCCTGCTTGCACAGCAGGTGCAGGTCAACGACCACGCTCCGACACTCCCCACAGGATACGGCCACCGGCGCACCCTGGAACCCATGCCCCAGTGCCGATGGTCAGGCCGCCGCGACGGCCCGGCGCGCCATCACGCCGATCAGGTGGGCACGATACTCCGGACTGGCATGGATGTCGCCATTCAACCCGTCGGCGGGCGTTGCAATTCCCGTGATCGCCTGGGGGGAGAACTCCTTGGACAGCGCGGCCTCCATCGCGGCGTGGCGGAACACCCCGTTCTGCCCGGCCCCGGTGATGGCCACCCGCACGCCATGGGCGGCAGTCTTGGCGACGAACACCCCGACCATGGCGTAGCGCGACGCCGGGTTGCGGAACTTCTCGTAGTTCGACTTCTCCGCCACCGGGAACTCGATGGCGGTGATCAGTTCGCCCGGCTCAAGCGCCGTGGTGAACATGCCCTGGAAGAAGTCGTCCGCCGCGATGCTGCGGTGGTCGGTGTGGATCGTGGCTCCCATGGCCAGCACCGCCGCCGGGTAGCAGGCGGACGGGTCGTTGTTGGCGAGCGACCCGCCCATGGTGCCGCGGTGCCGCACCTGGGTGTCGCCGATCATGGACGCCATCTTGGCGAGGCCCGGGACCATCCGCTGCACGTCGGGCGAGGACTCGATCTGGTGGTGCGTGGTCATCGCGCCGATCGTCACCGTCTTGTCGTCCGCCGCGATGCCCGTAAGGCCCAGGTCCGACAGATCGACGATCTTCGACGGCTTGTTGAGCCGCTGCTTCAGCACGGGGATGAAGGTCTGGCCGCCGGCGAGCGCCTTGGCCTCCATGTCCGCGCCCAGCGCCTGCACGGCTTCCGGGATCGAGGACGGCTTGGTGTAGCTGAAGTCGTACATTGATCGGAACTCCTACTCGGCCGCCATGCGCGGCTGGTTGGCTTGGATGATCGACCAGATTTTCTGCGGCGTCGCCGGCATGTCCAGGTGCCGCACGCCGTAGTCGCGCAGCGCGTCCACCACCGCGTTGATGACCGCGGGCGGACAGCCGATGGCCCCGGTCTCGCCCACGCCCTTCGACCCCAACGGGTTGTGCGTGCACATCGTGTTCTGCGTCGAAGTCACCATCGGCGGGAAGTCGTGCGCCCGGGGCATCTGGTAGTCCATGAAGGAGCCGGTCACCAACTGCGCCTCGCTGTCGTAGATGGCGTTCTCCATCAGCGCCTGCCCGATGCCCTGGGCCAGCCCGCCCTGCACCTGCCCCTCGACGATCATCGGGTTGATGACCCGGCCCACGTCGTCCACCGCCACCATGTTCGCAACCGTCACGGTGCCGGTGTCGGCGTCGATCTCCACCTCGCAGACATGGCAGCCGCCGGGGAAGGTGAAGTTCTTGGGATCGTAGAACGCGGTTTCGTCGAGGCCCGGCTCCAGTTCCTCGATGGGGTAGTTATGCGGCACGTAGGCAGCCAGCGAGACCTCGGCCAACGCTTTGCTCTTGTCGGTGCCGGCGACCGAGAACCGGCCGTCCTTGAACTCGATGTCCTCGACCGACGCTTCCATCAGGTGGGCGGCGATCTTCTTGCCCTTGGCGATCACCTTATCCATGGCCTTGACCATCGCGGACCCGCCCACCGCCAGGCTGCGGCTGCCGTAGGTGCCCATGCCGAACGGGATCTTGGCGGTGTCGCCATGCACCACATCCACTTGGTCCACGGGGATGCCGAGCTGGTCCGAGACGAGTTGCGCGAACGTCGTCTCGTGCCCCTGCCCGTGGCTGTGCGTGCCGGTGAGCACCGTGACGCTGCCGGTCGGATGCACCCGGATGTTGGCGACCTCGTACAGCCCGGCGCGTGCGCCCAACTGCCCCACGAGCTTGCTAGGCGCGATGCCGCACGCCTCCACATAGGTCGAGATGCCGATGCCGCGCAGCTTGCCGCGGGCCGCGGCCGCCCGGCGGCGGGCCGGGAACCCGTCCCAATCCGCGGCGGCCAGCGCGGCGTTCAGCGTCGCCACGTAGTCCCCGCTGTCGTAGTTCAGCGCCACCGGCGTCTGATACGGGAAAGCGTCGCGCGGGATGAAGTTGAGGCGGCGGATGGCCACCCGGTCCAACCCGGTGTCGTGCGCGATCACGTCCACCAGCCGTTCCAGCAAGTAGGCGGACTCAGGCCGGCCGGCGCCGCGGTAGGCGTCCACCGGCACCGTGTGGGTGAACACCGCCTTGACCTCGGCGTAGATCGCAGGGGTCGTATAAACGCCGGCAAGCAGCGTGGCGCTGAGATAGGTCGGGATGGCGGGCGCAAACGTCGAAAGGTATGCCCCCATGTTGGCGAGGGTGCTGACCCGCAGCGCCAGGAACTTGCCCTGCGCGTCCACTGCCATCGCCGCCTTGCTGTAGTGGTCGCGCCCATGCGCGTCCGACATGAAGGCCTCGCTGCGGTCGCAGGTCCACTTCACCGGGCGGTGCAGCTTGCCGGCCGCCCAGGTAACGATGGCCTCCTCGGCGTAGTGGTAGATCTTGGAGCCGAAGCCGCCGCCCACGTCGGGCGCGACCACCCGCAGCTTGTGCTCCGGGATGTGCAGCACGAAGGCGCCCATCAGCAGCCGGATCACGTGCGGGTTCTGGCTGGTGGTGTAGAGCGTGAACTCGCCGGAGGACCGGTCGAACTCGCCGATGGCCGCCCGCGGCTCCATCGCGTTCGGCACCAAGCGATTGTTGGTCAGGTCCAGCTCGACCACGTGCGCAGCCTGGGCGAACGCGGCATCGACGATGGCCTTGTCGCCGATGTGCCAATCGAAGCAGACGTTGCCCGGCGCGTCGTCATGCACCAGCGGCGCGCCCGGCGCCACCGCGTCGCGCACTCCGGCGATGGCCGGCAGGTCCTCATAGTGGATGGCCAGCAGTTCGGCCGCGTTCTTGGCCTGCTGCCGCGTTTCCGCGACCACCACGGTGAGGGGGTCGCCGACGTGGCGCACCTTGCCGGACGCCAGCACGGGATGCGGAGGCTCCGCCATGGGCGAGCCGTCCTTGTTGTGGACCTGCCAGCCGCACGGCACGCCGCCCACGCCATCCGCCTGCATGTCGGCGCCGGTATAGACGGCGACGACGCCGGGCGCCGCGGCCGCTGCCGCGGTGTCGATGCCCAGGATGCGCGCATGCGGCCGGTCGGCGCGTTGGATCACCGCGTAAAGCTGGCCCGGACGGTTGATGTCATCGGTGTAGTTGCCGCGGCCGCTCAGAAACCGGTGGTCTTCCTTGCGGCGCACGGAGGCGCCGATGCCCTCGAAACCCATGATGCTTCTTCCCTTTGCGCCCCCGGCCTGCGGCCGGCGGCATGATTATTCGGCGGCGAGCGGCAGGTCCTTGCCGTGCATGATCGGCCAGGCGGCGGCGATTGCCTTGACGATGTTGTGGTAGCCGGTGCAACGGCACAGGTTGCCTTCCAGCCCATGCCGGATCTGCTCCTCGGTCAGCCCCTCCGGGTGCATCTTCACCAAGTCGATGGCGCTCATCACCATGCCGGGCGTGCAGAAGCCGCATTGCAGGGCATGGTGCTCGCGGAACATCGCCTGCATCGGGTGCAAGGTGCCGTCGGCCTCGGCGATGCCCTCGATCGTGGTCACGTCGGACCCGTTCGCCTGGACCGCCAGCATCGTGCAGCTTTTGACGGACTCGCCGTTCACGTGCACGACGCATGCGCCGCACTGGCTCGTGTCGCAGCCGACGTGCGTACCGGTGAGGCCCATGCCCTCCCGCAGCAACTCGACCAGCAGGGTCCTACCTTCGACCTCGGCAGTGTGGCTCCGCCCGTTCACCGTCAGCGATACCTGCGGCATCGTGTTCCTCCCTATGATGCAGATCGCGCGCCTGGCCGGCGGCCTGCGCACCTGACGTAGTGTGGTCGCCTCGACCGGCTAGGGTCAAGCGGGCGCGGTGGACTACTTTCCCGGCATTGGCTGCTGAGCCGCTTGCCGCGCTCGCCGCTAAGCCGCTTGCGGCCCTTGCCGCTAAGCCGCCTGCGGCAGCATCCGCAGCGCCGGAAGCTCGTCGAGGTGGCAGGCCGCCTTCTGCCCTTCCCCCACGTCCCGCAGCACAGGCTCCTCCGTCCGGCAGCGGTCGAACACGTAAGGGCAGCGGGTGTGGAAGCGGCAGCCGGAAGGCGGGCTGATCGGGCTGGGCACGTCGCCGGTCAGGATGATGCGGTCGCGCTGCGCTGCCGGGTCCGGCACCGGCACGGCGGACAGCAGCGCCCGGGTGTAAGGGTGCCGGGGGTTGGCGAACAAGGCGCGGCGCCCGGCGGTCTCGACGATCTTGCCGAGGTACATCACCGCGACCCGGTGCGTCAGGTGCTCGACGATGGCCAGGTCGTGGCTGATGAACAGCAGGGCGAGGCCCAGCTCGTCCTGCAAGTCGGACAACAGGTTGACGATCTGCGCCTTCACCGACACGTCGAGCGCCGATACGGCCTCGTCGCAGATGATCAGGTCGGCCCCAGGAGCAAGTGCCCTGGCGATGCCGATGCGCTGGCGCTGCCCGCCGCTGAACTCGTGCGGAAAGCGGCGCATGGCGTCGCGCGGCAGGCGGACGGTGTCCATGAGCTTCGCCACGCGGTCGGCGGTCTCGCCGCCGCTTGTCAGGCCGAAGTTGCGCAGCGGCTCCGCGATGATGTCTTGCACCCGCATCCGGGGGTTGAGGCTGCTGAACGGGTCCTGGAACACCACCTGGATGCGCCGGCGCAGCGGGCGGAGCTGGCTTGCGGGCAGGTTGTCGATGCGCGCGCCGTCCAGCCAGACCTCGCCGTCGGTCGGGTCGAGGAGGCGCAGGATGGCCTTGCCCACCGTGCTCTTGCCGCAGCCGCTTTCCCCCACCAGCGACAGCGTCTCGCCCTTCTCGATCGAGAAGGTCACGCCGTCCACCGCATAGACCTGCCCGGTGACGCCGCCGAACAGCCCGCCGCGCAGCGGGAAGTGCTTCTTCATCGCGTTGACCTCAAGCAGCGGCGGCGGACCGGTCATGCTGCCTGCTCCCCCGCTTCGGCGTTGGCTGGCATGTCGTACTCGGCGTAGTGGCAGGCGACGGAATGGCCGGGCTGCTTCTGCTCGACCGCGGGCGCCACGGTGCGGCAAAGGTCGGTGGCGCTCAGGCACCGCCCGGCAAAGGCGCAGCCGACGATGGGCTTGCGGAGGGACGGCACCAGGCCGGGAATCTCCGCGAGCTTCGACCGCCCGCCGGTGGACAGCGACGAGCCGAGCCGCGGCACGGCCCCCAGCAGGCCGCGGGTGTAAGGGTGCTGCGGGTTGGCGAAGATTTCGCCGACCGTGGCTTCCTCCACCTTGCGCCCGGCGTACATCACGGCCACGCGCTGCGCCATTTCCGCCACCACGCCCAGGTCGTGCGTGATCAGCAGGATGGCGGAGCCGATGCGGGTCTTGAGGTCGCGCATCAGATCCAGGATCTGCGCCTGGATCGTCACGTCCAGCGCCGTCGTCGGCTCGTCCGCGATCAGCAGCTTGGGGTTGCAGGCCAGGGCCATGGCGATCATCACCCGCTGCCTCATGCCGCCCGAAAGCTGGTGCGGGTACTCCCGAACCCGGCGGCCCGGCGCCGGGATGCCCACCAGCGTCAGCATCTCCACCGCCCGCGCCTCCGCCTGCCGGGCGTTCAGCCCCTGGTGCAGGCGCAGCGTCTCGCCGATCTGGCGCCCGATGCTCAGCACGGGGTTCAGGCTGGTCATCGGCTCCTGGAAGATCATGCTGATGTCGTTGCCGCGCAGGCGGCGCATCTCGGCCTCGGGCAGCGTCAGCAGGTCGCGGCCTTGGAAGCTGATTTGCCCGGCGATGCGGCCCGGCGGCTCCTGGATCAGACGGAGGATGCTCATGCTGGTCACGGACTTGCCGCAGCCGCTTTCCCCCACGATGGCGAGCGTTTCCCCAGCGTCGATGTGGAACGACAAGCCCTCCACCGCGCGCACCACCCCGTCCGGCGTGCCGAAGTGGGTTTGCAGCCTCTCGACCTGCAGCAGCGGCCCGCCCCCAGGCGGAGGCAGCGCCATCAGACGCGCTTCGCCATGCGGGGATCAAGCGCGTCGCGCAGCCCGTCGCCCAGCAGGTTCACTGCGAGAACCGTGAGCGACAGGAACACCGCCGGGAAGAACACGATGTAGGGCTTCACCTGCCACAAGGCCCGGCCTTCGGCCATGATGTTGCCCCAGCTCGGGATGATTGGCGGCGTGCCGGCGCCGATGAAGGACAGGATCGCCTCCGTGATCATCGCCGACGCGCAGATGTAGGTCGCCTGCACGGTGATCGGCGCCAGCGTGTTCGGCACGATGTGGCGCCAGACGATCATGGGCGTCCGCGTGCCGGAGGCGACCGCCGCCTCGACATAGGGCTGCTCGCGCAGCGACAGCACGACGCCGCGCACCAGGCGGGACACCCGGGGGATCTCGGCGATGGTGATGGCGGTCACGACGTTGCCGACGCTGCCGCGGGTCAGCGCCATCAGCGCGATGGCCAAGAGGATCGGCGGGATGCTCATCAGCCCGTCCATCACCCGCATGATGACGCTGTCCGCCCACCGCACGAAGCCGGACACGAGGCCGATCGCCATGCCGGTCACGGACGCCAGCAGCGCCACCGAGAAGCCCACGACCAGCGACACCCGCGCCCCGTACAGCACACGGGAATACACGTCGCGGCCCAGCATGTCGGTGCCGAACCAGTACAGCATCGACGGCTCCCGCGTGCGCTTGGCGGGCGCCAGCGCGGTCGGGTCCGTGGTGCCGAGCAGCGGCGCGGCGACGGCGACGAACAGGATCAGCGCCAGCAGCAGCCCGCCGGCGAAAATGGTGGGGTAGCGCCGGATGAAGGTGCGGACCCGGCCGCGCGGCTCGGCCTGCGGCAGCACGTCCGGCATCGCCGACGCCGGGGTGACGTGCGGCGCCGATGCCGTGGCGACCGGCGCATCGGGAAGGACGGTGGCGCTCAATAGCGTATCCTCGGGTCGAAGGCGGTGTACAGCAGGTCCACCCCGAGGTTGACCAGGACGTACACGAAGCTGAACAGCAGCACGACGCCCTGAATGATCGGGTAATCGCGGCGCAGGATGGAATCGACCACCAGGCGGCCGAGGCCGGGGATGGCGAACACGCTCTCGGTGACGACCGCGCCGCCGATCAGCAGCGCCACGCCGATGCCGATCACGGTGACGATGGGCACGGCGGCGTTCTTCAGCGCGTGCAGGAACAGGACCGTGCGGCTGCCGACGCCCTTGGCCTTGGCGGTCCGGATGTAGTCCTGGCTCAGCACTTCCAGCATCGTGGCGCGGGTGATGCGGGCGATCAGCGCGATGTAAACGCCGCCCAGCGTCACCGCGGGCAGCACGAGGTTGTTGAGCCAAGGGCCGACTCCCTTGGCAAGCGGCGTGTAGCCCTGCACCGGGAACCAGTCGAGCTGCAGCGCGAACAGCCAGGCGAGCAGGTAGCCTACGACGAACACCGGCACCGAGAAGCCGAACACCGCAAGCACCATGATCAGGCGGTCGATCCAGGTGCCCTGGTTCCACGCCGCCAGCACGCCCATCGGCACCGCGACCACGATCGACAGGACCAGGGTCAGCACCATCAGCGACACCGTCGGTTCCAGCCGTTGGCCGATCAGCCGCGTGACAGGCTGGTTGCTGAAGATCGACACGCCGAGGTCGCCGTTCAGCACGTGCCACAGCCACTCGCCGAAGCGGATCAGGAACGGGCGGTCGAGGCCCAGCCCGGCGCGGATGCGCTCCACGTCGGCGGGCGTCGCCTGGTCGCCGGCGATGATCGCCGCCGGGTCGCCCGGCGCGATGTAGAGCAGGCTGAACACGAACAGCGCCACGACCGCCATGACCGGGATCGTCGCAAGCACCCGCCGGGCGAGGTAGCCCAGCATCAGGCCCGGCCTTTCACGAACCCAGGCCGATCATGTCTTCTGCACGCCCCAGAACACCGGGAACGGGGCCTTGACCACGCCGCTCACGTTCTTGCGCCAAGCCTGGTAGCCCAGGAAGAAGCCGGTCGGGATGTAGGTCACGAACTCCATCGCCATCCTGTTCAGGTCGGCCATCGCGGCCTTCTCCGCGGCGGCGTCTGGGGCGTCGTACCAGGTGGCGATGCCGGCCTGGATCGCGTCCGACTTCGGCCAGCCGAACCACGCCTTGTCGCCGCCCGCGTCGAAGGCCGTGTAGGGCGCCGGGTTGATGCAGTCGGCGCCGGCGTGCCAGGTGTGGAAGATGTGCCAGCCGCCTTGCGAGGGCGGGTCCTTCTTCGCCCGGCGCGCGCCCACCGTGCCCCAGTCGAGCGCCTGGTAGTCCACGTTCATGCCGATCTTCTGCAACAGGTCGGCGGTCACGTCGCCCTGCGCCTTGGTGATCTGCACGTCGGTCGCGACGCACAGAACGACCGTCTCGCCCTTGTAGCCCGCCTCGGCCAGCAGCTTCTTCGCCTCGTCGTAGCGGCGAGGGCCGGTCAGGATCTCGCCGCCCGCCTCGGAATAGGACGCGGTGCCGGGCGTGAAGAAGCTCGGCAGCGCCTTCCACAGCGCGTCGTCGTTGCCGACCACGGCGCGCATGTAGTCCTCCTGGCTCAACGCCATCATCACCGCCCGGCGCACCCGCGCGTCGTTGAACGGCGGGTACAGGTGGTTGATGCGGAAGGAGCCGATGTTGCCCAGCGGGTCCGCAATATCGACGTTGATGTTGCGGTTGCGCTTCAAGAGCGGCACCAGGTCGGGCACCGGGTTCTCCCACCAGTCGATCTCGCCGTTCTGCAGCGCCGCCGCCTTGGTCGCGTCGTCGGGCAGGATCAGCCACTCGATCCGGTCGAACATCATGCGCTTGCCGCCGGACAGCCAGTCCGCCACCTCCGGACGAGGCTCGTAGCCCGCGAACTTCTCAAACACCGCCGACGAGCCTGGCACCCACTCGTCCTTTTTGAACGCCATCGGGCCGGAGCCGACGAACTCTTTGATGAGCTGGAACGGGTCGGTCTTGGCGATGCGCTCCGGCATGATCTCGGCCACCGGCGCGTTGCTCTTGCCCAGCGCGAACAGCATCTTCGGGAATGGCTTGTTGAGGCGGATGCGCACGGTGCGGTCGTCCAGCGCCTCCATGGCGTCCAGCGACGCCTTGATCCGCTGGCCCATGGTGTCCCGCACCATCCAGCGGTCGAGGCTGGCGGCCACGTCCCGGGACCGCACCGGCTCCCCGTCATGGAACTTGAGGCCGGGGCGCAGGCGTATGGTCCAGGTCTTGCCGTCCTCGGACGCCTCGTAGCCCTCGGCCATCTGCGGCTTGGGCTGGAGGTTGCTGTCCACGCCGAACAGCGTGTCCCAGACCAGCAGGCTGGCGTTGCGCACGACGTACTGGGTGCCGGCGACAGAATCGAGGCTGGACAGGTTCGCCTGGGGCGCGAAGCGAAGCACGCGGGCGCCCTGCGCGCGGGACAAGCGGGGCATGGCCAGGCTGCCCACGGCAGCGGCAGTCCCGGCGGCGAGCAGCTCACGGCGCTTCATGCAAACCCTTCCGTTCGGCGGTTGCGGCAGATCCTAGCAAACCCCAGGCCACCCATCGCCCAGCAGCGTCCCAGCATAGCCTCATGCCCGCCGCACGTTCCAGAACAGCGCGAACCCGTTGAGCACGCCGTCGAGGCTGCTGCGGTATGCCGTCGGCTGCAAATACTGGCCCATCGGGATGTAGGGCAGGCTTTGGAACGCTTCGCGCTGGATCTCGGCGCAGATCGCGGCCTGCGCGGGCACGTCCGGCGCGTCGAACCAGTCGCTGCGGAGCTGCTCGATCTTCGGGTCGGTCGGCCAGCCGAACCAGGCCTGCTCGCCGTTGGAGCGGAGCGGGATGTGGGCGGCCGGGTTCAGGTGGTCGGTGCCGGCCCAGGCGGTGCAGAACGCGCTCCAGCCGCCGGCCTCCACCGGGTCCTTCTTGGCGCGCCGGGTCACGACGCTGCCCCAGTCGGTGGCTTGGTAATCCACGTTCATGCCGGCCCGCTGCAGCATGTCGGCGGTCACGTCCGCCATCGCCTTGAGCACCGGGAAGTCGGTCGCCGCCAGCAGCGCCACGCGCTCGCCCTTGTAGCCGGCCGCCTGGAGGTCACGCTTGACCCGGCCCATGTCGCGCGGCCCGGCCAGCGCGTCGAGGCCCACGCTGCTCGCCATCGGCGTGTCCGGGCAAAAGAAGCCGACGCCGGTGCGCGACATCTTGGGATCGGTGCCGACAACCGCGGTAACGACATCCTCCTGGCTCATGGCGCCCAGCAGCGCCCGGCGGATGCCTGGGTTGTTGAACGGCGGCTGCAACTGGTTCATGCGGAACGTGGCGATCTGGCCCGAAGGCTCCTGCACCACGACCTTCACGCCGCGGCTGCGGGCCAGCAGGCCCATCAGGTCGGCGGTCGCGTAGTCCCACCAGTCCTGCTCGTTGTTGATCAGCGCCTGCGCCGCGGTTGTGGGGTCGGGGATGGTGGTCCACTCCACCCGGTCGAAATGCACGACCTTGGGGCCGGAGGTCCAGTCGGTCGGGCCGCCCTCGCGCGGCTTGTAGGCCCCGAACTTCTCGTAGACGACCCGGGCGCCGGGCACCCGCTCGTCCGTCTTGAAGCGGAACGGGCCGCTGCCGATCATCTCCGTGACCTGGGTGAACGGGTCGGTCCGGGCGATGCGCTCCGGCATGATCGCCGGCATGAACAGCGGGGTCTTGGCCAACGCCGCCGGCAGCAGCGGGAACGGCTTCTTCAAGCGGAACACCAGCGTGCGGTCGTCGCGGGCCGCCATCTCGTCCGTCGCCGCCATCAGGGCGCTGCCGAACGCATCCCGCTTGCCCCAGCGGTCGAGGCTTGCCACGCAGTCCCGGGCGCGGACCGGCTCGTTGTCGTGGAACAGCAGGCCGGGCCGCAGCGTGAGGGTCCAGGTCTTGCCGTCGTTCTCGGTCGTGAAGCCTTCCAGCATCTGCGGCGAGGGCCGGTACTGGCTGTCCTGGCCGAACAGCGTGTCATACACCATGAAGGCGTGGTTGCGCGTGACGTAGGCGGTGGTCCACATCGGGTCCAGCACGGTGAGGTCCGCCTGCGGGATGAAGCGGAGGACGCGGCTGTCCTGCGCCCGCCCGACTGCCGGTGCCGCCAAGCTCGCGGCCGATGCGGCCAGGAATGCGCGACGTCTCATCCTCATGGCTCCGTTGCTCCAGGCCCAGCAAACCATGCGCCCGGGCAATACGCCAGCAACGCCGGATTGCAGGGTGGCACTCGAAACGAAAACCGGCTAAGTGGCGGCGCCATGCAGCCCTCGGCCTACGCCCGTCGCCTCCTGCGCGCCGCCATGACGCCCGAAAGGCGGCTCCTGGCGCAGCAGTTCGCGCGGTTCGGGACGGTGGGCGTCGCCGGCGCCGCCGTCGATGTCGCGACGGTCTATGCCGCGAAGGCGGCGCTCGGCCTGTATCTTGCGGGGCTGCTGGCCTACCTCGCCGCAGTCACCACGACCTGGGCGCTGAACCGGGCCTGGACGTTCGCCGGGCGCGGGGGTGGCGGCCTGCTGCGGCAATGGCTGCTGTTCGTCGCGGCCAACGGCGTGGGTTTCGTGCTGAACCGCGGAACGTTCTTCGTGCTGGTCACGCTGCTGCCCGTCTGCGCGCAGTATCCGGTCATCGCCATCCTGGCCGGGGTGGGCGCGGGGATGTTCGCCAACTTCAACCTGTCGCGCTCGGTGGTGTTCTCGGAGGAAGCGTCGCTTCGCCCACGCGCGCCCCACGTGCCCGCCCTGGCGGCGCAGCCGGCCACCGCCGAGGCAACGGCGGGAGTGGCCGCCGGGATGCCGGAATAGGCTGCATGCCGCCGCGCCTGGCCGTGCTGATCCCCTGCTACAACGAGGCGGTCGCGATCCCCGCCGTGGTGCGGGATTTCCGGGCGGCGCTGCCGGACGCCGCGATCTACGTCTACGACAACAACTCCAGCGACGGCACGCTCGATGCCGCACGCGCCGCCGGCGCCATTGCCCGGACCGAGACCTTGCAGGGCAAGGGCCATGTCATCCGCCGCATGTTCGCCGACATCGAGGCCGACGCCTACGTGCTGGTGGACGGCGACGACACCTACTGCGCGGCCAGCAGCCCGGCCATGGTGCGCCTGCTGCTGGAGAACGGGCTTGACATGGTGAACGGCGCCCGGGTGTCCGAAATGGCGGAGGCCTACCGGCCCGGGCACCGCTTCGGCAACGTGGTGCTGACCGGCCTCGTGTCCTGGGTGTTCGGCAACCGGGTCACGGACATGCTGTCGGGATACCGCGTGTTCTCCCGCCGCTTCGTGAAATCCTTTCCCGCCCTGTCCGGCGGGTTCGAGACGGAAACGGAGTTCACCGTCCATTCGCTCGAACTCCGCATGCCGATCGGCGAGCTGCCGACCCCTTACAAGGAGCGCCCGGCAGGCTCCGCGTCCAAGCTCCGCACCGTCACCGACGGGCTGCGCATCCTGCGGACCATCGTCGTGCTGGTGAAGGAGGAGCGCCCGCTGCCGTTCTTCGCGGTCGCGGCGGCGTTGCAGATGCTCTTGGCCATCGTGCTTGCCGTGCCGGTCTTCGTGGACTTCGTGCACACCGGCCTGGTGCCGCGCCTGCCGACGGCGGTGCTGTCCACCGGCATCGCGCTGCTTGCCTGCCTGTCGCTGACCTGCGGCATGATCCTCGACTCCGTGGCCCGTGGCCGCAAGGAACTCAAGCGGCTGTCCTACCTGGCTGTGCCGGCCTACCGGCCTGCTCCGTAGCGGCGTGCCCGCGCGGCTCGTTCTCGCCGTAGCCGCCCGGGTGCGCCTTCCGCCACGCGGCGGCGCTGGCGACGATCGCGTCGAGTTCGGCGAAGCGCGGGGACCAGCCGGTTTCCGCCTGGATCAGCGCGGAGGACGCGACCAGCGCCGCCGGGTCGCCGGGCCGGCGGTCGCCGAGGCGCACCGGGACCGGGCGGCCCAGCACCCGCTCCACCGAGGCGATCACGTCCCGGACGGAGTGGCCGTTGCCGTTGCCCAGGTTATACGTGACGCTGCGGTGGCCAAGCTGGCCCAGCGCGCAAAGGTGCGCCTCGCCCAGGTCCGTGACGTGCACATAATCGCGAATGCAGGTGCCGTCCGGGGTCGGATAATCCGTGCCGAACACCGTGAGCGCGCCGCGCCGGCCGAGCGCCGCGTCGATCACGAGGGGGATCAGGTGGGTCTCCGGGTCATGATCCTCACCCAGCACGCCATTCGGGTCGGCGCCGGCCGCGTTGAAGTAGCGCAGGCAGGCGCTGCGCAGGCCATGCACCCGGTCGGCCCAGCGCAGGGCGCGCTCAATCATCAGCTTGCTTTCGCCGTAGGGAGACGGCGGGTCGATGCGGGCGGACTCGTCGATCGGCATGCGCTCCGGCTCGCCGAACAGGTTGGCGGTGGAAGATAGGATGAACTTGGCGACGCCGTGCCGGATGCAGGCGTCGATCAGCCGGACGCCTCCCGCGCCGTTCTCCAGCAGGTAGCGCATCGGCTCGCGCATGCTTTCCCCCACCAAGGACAAAGCGGCGAAGTGGAACACGGCGGTCCAAGGACCTTCGGCCAGGATGCTGTCAAGCGTCTGCACGTCGGACACGTCGCCCTCGACTAGCCGGGCGGCCTGCGGCACGGCGCCGCGGTGGCCCTGCCGCAGGTTGTCGAGCACGACGACCTCCGCTCCCCGTTCGACCAGCAGCGCCACCACGTGGCTGCCGACGTAGCCGGCACCGCCAGTCACGAGAAAGCGGTCACTCATCATTCGATCCTCAAGCGATGGAGGCCGCGCCAAAGTTCGCGATCCCCGGACGAAAGCCTATCGCGTCGGGCGGCTGCAAGTTGCACTGTCGAGCCGGCCGGCGCGCGGCAGTCGTGCCACATCGTTTTGCTGAAGCAAAGGGTCTATCGTTGCGTTATAGCATCTTTGCCTGCGCCTT
This sequence comes from uncultured Acetobacteraceae bacterium, assembly GCA_964250815.1. GTDB lineage: Bacteria > Pseudomonadota > Alphaproteobacteria > Acetobacterales > Acetobacteraceae > CAHJXG01. Next base: position 6,054 of record CAXUIQ010000008.1, on the reverse strand, counting down.
GTGGCTTTGTTCTGCGACTGCCTCTGTTGCGCAGCCTGCGCCGGGCCACGCCGAACCGCGCATCGTCAGCGGCCCCGGCGGCGGCTGCATCGCAGGCGCGGTGGAGCTTCCTGCGGACGGCCCGGGCTACCAGACCATACGCGCCAGCCGGAGCTGGTTCTGGGGACACCCGGACACCATCGCGGCCCTCCGGACACTGGGCCGGCGCGCGGAGGCGGCGGGCCTGCCCACCCTGTACATGAACGACATCTCCCGCCCGCATGGCGGCCCGATGCCCGGGCTGCACGCGAGCCACCAGGTCGGGCTTGATGCCGACGTGTGGCTGGACGTGACGCCGAAGCCGGCGCTGACCCCGGCCGCCCGGGACGCCGTGGAGGTCGCCAGCCTGGTCACGGAGGACGGCCGCGGCGTGGACCCGGCGCGCTGGGGCGCCGGGCACGTCACCCTGCTGCGTCTCGCGGCCGGCCTGCCGGGCATCGACCGCATCCTGGTGAACCCGGCCATCAAGCAGGAGCTTTGCCGCACGCCCATGGCCGACCGCGCCTGGCTGCGGCTGATCCGCCCTTGGTACGGCCACGCCGCCCACATGCACCTGCACTTCCGCTGCCCGGCGAACCAGCCCGAATGCCGCGACCTGGCGCCGGTGCCGCCGGGCGACGGCTGCGGCGCCACCCTCGCCTGGTGGTTCGATCAGCTTGACGCGCCGCCGCAGCCCCCCGCCCCGCCCCGTCCGGCCTTGCCGTTGCCGGCAGCCTGCAACGCGATCCTGGCCGGGCAGCCTTGAAGCGGATTCGGATCGGCGTCGCCGCCGCCGGGCTGTGCACGTTCATCAACCTGTATTCGACCCAGGCGCTGCTGCCGACGCTGGCGCGGCAGTTCGGCGCCAGCCTGCCGCGCACGGGACTGACCGTCACCGCGACCCTGATCGCGGTGGCGCTGGTGGCGCCCTTTGTCGGCGGCATCTCGGACGCGCTGGGCCGGCGGCGGCTGATCCTGGGCGCAAGCCTCGCGTTGGCGGTGCCGACGCTGCTCGCGGCCTGGGCGCCGGGGCTGGATTGGCTGATCCTGTGCCGGTTCGCGCAGGGCCTGCTGCTGCCGTTCATCTTCGCCCTGACGGTCGCCTACATCGCCGAGGAGTGCCCAGGGGCGGAGGCGGTGCGCGTCACCGGCATCTACGGGATCGGCACCATCGTCGGGGGGGTCGCCGGGCGCGGGGGGGCGGGGGGGGGGCCGGGGCGTGCGGGGGGGGGCGCGGGCG
>CAXUIQ010000008.1:0-4786 GCA_964250815.1 uncultured Acetobacteraceae bacterium | reverse complement strand
GCGCTACGTCTGCCGTCTGCTGCTGGACATCCTGGCCCGCTGGTATCCGGACGGGGAGCGCGCCACGGAGGGCGACCTGTCCCGCCGCCACGTCTTCGCCCGGCCCGGCGCGCTTACGGCCCGGCTGCGGCAGGCGTGGGCGCTGGAGGGGCGCAAGAAGGGGCCGGACGGCAAGCGGCTGGAGGACGACCGGCACCACGCGCTGGATGCGATGGTGGTCGCGGCGTGCAGCGAGTCGTTGCTGCAGCGGCTGACCCGGCAGGTGCAGGCGCAGGAGGCGGCGGGCGGCCGGCGTGAGCGCGGGGACGCTGCCGCCCGAGCGGCGGCATCGCCCGGGGCGCGGCTGGCGCGGCCAGCGGGACGGGTTCGCGGACCAGTTCGGCAACACGCAGGTGATGGCGACCTGCGCCGTGGGCTTCGCGGTGCTGTTCTCGATGGTCGCGACCTTCACCTACGCCAACTTCTACCTGGGAGCGCCGCCGTTCAGCCTGGGGCCGGCGCAGCTCGGCTCGGTGTTCGTCGTTTACCTCCTGGGCGTCGTGGCGACGCCCCTCGCCACGCGGCTGGCGCTGCGGTTCGGCCGCCGGCGCACGGTGCTGCTGGCGGCGGCGGCCGGATCGGGCGGGCTGCTGCTCACCTTGTTGCCGTGGCTGCCCGGCGTCGTGCTCGGCCTGGCGTTCGCGGCGGCGGGCATCTTCACCGAGCAGGTGCTTTCCCTCGGCTACGTCGCCGCCGCGGCCCGGCGCTCGCGGTCCACGGCGGTCGGGCTGTACGTCACCTGCTACTACGTGGGCGGCAGCCTGGGCGGCGTCCTGCCGGCCGGCATCTGGCACCACCTCGGCTGGCCCGGCTGCGTCGCGCTCGTGCTGGCGGTGCAGGGCGCGGCCACGCTGGTGACGCAGGCTGCATGGCCCGCCCACGCGCCTTTACCTTCCGCCGCCGCGCCCCAACCTTGAAGGCAACAGGTCAGGGATGCCCTCCGCATGAACTACGTCGATCCGTCCTTCGAGAAGTTCGCCATCGGCCAGCCGGTGTCCCGCAAGGAAGACCCGGTGCTGCTGCGCGGCGAGGGCCGGTACAGCGACGACCTGAGCCTGCCGGGGCAAGCCCATGCGGTGATGGTGCGCAGCCGGCACGCGCATGGCGTGTTGCGCGGCGTGGACTTGGACGAAGCGCGGTCGATGCCGGGCGTGCTGGGCGCCTATACTGTGGCCGATCTGCGCGAGGGCGGGATCGGGCTGATGCCGGCGCCGGGGGGCAAGAACCGCGACGGCTCCGCCACGCCGCGTCCGCCGCAGACGGCGCTGGCTGAGACCAAGGTGCGCTTCGTCGGAGACCCCGTCGCCTTCGTGGTAGCGGAAACCGCGAAGCAGGCGCGCGACGCCGCGGAGGCGGTGCTGCTGGACATCGACCCGCTGCCCGCGGTGACGGACGCCCGCGTCGCCGCGGCGCCCGGCGCGCCCCTGCTGCACGACGAAGCGCCGGGCAACATCGCGATGGACTACCACCATGGCGACAGCGCGGCGGTGGAGGCCGCCTTCGCCGCCGCCGCGCACGTGACGGAGCTGCGCATCAGCAACAGCCGCATCGTGGTGAGCGCGATGGAGCCGCGCTCGGCCCTCGCCGAGTACGACCCGGCGGACGGGCGCTACACGTTGCGGCTCGGCTGCCAGGGGGTGTTCGGGATGCGCGCCGCGCTGAAGGACGTGCTCGGCGTGCCAGCCGAGAAGCTGCGCGTGCTGACCGGCCATGTCGGCGGGTCGTTCGGCATGAAGGCGTCGGTGTATCCGGAGTACCCCTGCCTGCTGCACGCTGCCCGGGTGCTGGGCCGCCCGGTGAAATGGACCGACGAGCGCTCCGACAGCTTCCTGTCGGACAGCCACGGGCGCGGCCACGAGGTCGATGCGGCGCTGGCATTGGATGCGGAGGGACGGTTCCTGGCGATCCGCGTCGAGGTCCACGGCAACCTCGGCGCCTATCTCAGCAACGCCACGACCCTGCCGGCCACGGGCAACACCACCAAGAACATGGTGGGGGTCTATGCGACGCCCTTGATCGAGGTCTCGTCTCGGTGCGTGTTCACCAACACGACGCCGGTCGGGCCGTACCGCGGGGCCGGACGGCCGGAGGGCAATTACTACATGGAACGCCTGGTGGACGCCGCCGCGGCCGAGATGGGCATCGACCGGGTGGAGCTGCGCCGCCGCAACCACATCCGACCGGAACAGATGCCGTACCACGCGCCGTCCGGCATGACGTACGACAGCGGCGACTTCCCGGCGATCCTGGAGGAGGCGCTGGCGATGGCCGACTGGGACGGCTTCGCCGCCCGCCGCGCCGAGAGCCGCCGCCGGGGCAGGCTGCGCGGGCGCGGAGTCGGGCAATACCTGGAAGTGACCGCGCCGCCGACGCAGGAGATGGGCGGCATCCGCTTCGAGCCGGACGGGACGGTGACGATCATCACCGGCACGCTGGACTACGGCCAGGGTCACGCCTCGCCCTTCGCCCAGGTGCTGTGCGACCGCTTAGGCATCCCGTTCGACCGCGTGCGCCTGCTGCAAGGGGACAGCGACGCGCTGATCGCCGGCGGCGGCACCGGCGGCTCGAAGAGCATGATGGCGAGCGGCGCTGCCATCGTGGAGGCGAGCGCCCTCTGCATCGAGCAGGGCCGCCGCATCGCCGCCCACGCGCTGGAGGCCGCGGCCGACGACATCGAGTTCGAGCGCGGGCGCTTCGTCATCGCCGGCACCGACCGCGGCATCAGCATCCTGGAGCTTGCGGAGCGGCTGCGCGCCGGCATGGCGTTGCCGCCGGGGGTGCCGGCGACGCTGGACGTGCGGCACATCCACGAGTCCGCGCCGTCCGCGTTTCCGAACGGTTGCCACGTGGCGGAGGTGGAGGTCGATCCGGAAACCGGCGTCGCCGCGGTGGTGCGCTACAACATGGTCAACGACTTCGGCGTGCTGATCAACCCGATGCTGGTGGAGGGCCAGGCGCATGGCGGCATCGTGCAGGGCATCGGCCAGGCGCTGATGGAGGCCACGGCCTATGACGAGGATGGACAGTTGGTGACCGGCTCCTTCATGGACTACGCCCTGCCCCACGCTGCGGACGCGCCGCGCTTCGCGTTCCAAAGCCACCCGGTCCCGGCCCGCACCAACGTGCTGGGCGTGAAGGGCTGCGGGGAGGCCGGGTGCGCCGGGGCGCTGCCGGCGGTGATGAACGCGCTGGTGGACGCGCTGGCGGAGACGGGCGTGCGCCACATCGACATGCCGGCCACGCCCCAGCGGGTCTGGGCGGCGATGGAGGCGGCCCGGCCGGGTTGACCCACCGCCATCGCCAGGGTTCGGTTGACATCGGGCGCACAGGGCGCCGCCACGCCGGAGGCTCCGAATGGGTTTGCTCCACAACATGACGTGCCGCCGCTGCCTGAGCCGGTCCCTTGCGGCGAGCGCCGTTGCCGCGCCGGTCGCGGCGATCTTCGGGCGGAGGGCCTTGGCCCAGGGCCAGGCGGACACCGCCGTGCCCGGCAGCCCGCTGTCGGCGCGGAGCCACGTGCTCGACACGGCCGCGGACGCCGTGCAGTCCAAGCGGCCGATCGACGCGATGAGCGAGTTCCTCAACGGCTTCCACTTCTATGCCGACGACATGGGGCGTCAGGTCGAAGCCAACCATTTCTGCACGCATCTGACCGAAGACTTCCACCAGTGCGTGATCTACGACTCCGCCCAGTCCGACGCCAAGCTGATCGGCATCGAGTACATCGTCAGCGAGAAGCTGTTCAAGACCCTGCCCGAAGACGAGAAGAAGCTGTGGCACAGCCACCACTACGAGGTGAGGTCGGGCGAGCTGATCGCCCCGGGCGTGCCGGAATTGGCCGAGCACGCCTTCATGAGCGACCTCGTGACCACCTACGGGAAGACCTGGCACACCTGGCAGATCGACCGCGACCACAATCTCCCCATGGGCATCCCGCAGCTCATGATGGGGTTCACGGAGGATGGGCAGGTCAACCAATCCATGCTCGACGACCGGGACAAGAGGTTCGGCGTCTCGTTTTCCGAACGCAGGAAGAACCGCGGCGACATCCCGATGCCCGGCGTCGATCCCGGGGCCAATTCCTGGAAAAGCGGCAAGACCGTGCAGTTGCGGCTTGAGGAGGTTCCCGTCCGCAACCTGCGTGGGTGATCGAAGGGGCGCCGGCGCCGGCCCCTAATCAGGCACTCGCAGCTTGCGCCACGAATGCCTGCTCAGGGGTCGTTGAAGACGCATCATTTTACCTTCTGCGCGTGGACACGCTCCGCAGAATGATGCCTAGCTTTGCGCCCCGCCATTGGCCAAACTGGCGCCCATGCGAACCGAAGCCGTGCTCGACCACATCGAAGCCACCCTGGACGCCGCGCGGGAGCGTTGGTTCGACTTCCTGCGCATCCCGAGCGTCAGCGCGCAGCCGGCGCACGCGGCCGATTGCGGCCGGGCAGCGTCGTGGGTACGGGACCGGCTCGCCGCGATGGGGTTCGACGCGGCGCTGCACCAAACGCCGGGCCACCCGGTCGTGCTGGGCCGCCATCCCGGCCCGGGCGGGGACGCGCCGCATCTGCTGTTCTACGGCCACTACGACGTGCAGCCGGCCGAGCCGCTGGAGCTATGGACCAGCCCGCCCTTCGATCCGGCGCTGTCCGAAGGGCCGCACGGCCCCCGCGTCGTCGCCCGCGGCGCGGTGGACGACAAGGGCCAGGTGATGATGTGGCTGGAAGCCCTGCGCGCCTGGCACGCCGTGCACGGC
>CAXUIQ010000007.1:0-24767 GCA_964250815.1 uncultured Acetobacteraceae bacterium | reverse complement strand
GGCGGGCTGTCACCGGCGCGCGAGGCGAACCTGATGCGCTGGGGCTACCCCGGCGTGTTCGACGAGTGGCGCTTCCACATGACGCTGACCCGGCGCTTGACAGACGCCGAGCGCGCCGTGTTCCGGCCGGCCGCGGAGGCGCACCTGGCGGACGCGCTGCCGCACCCGCGCCGCGTGACGGAAATCTGCGTGTTCACCCAAGCCGGACCGGGCGCCCCGTTCACGATCGCGGAGCGTCTCCCGATGCGCGGGTGATCGCGGCCACCAGCGCGCGCACCCCGGCCTCCACCGTGCCGTCGTTCACCACCGTCTGCCGGTCCACCGGCAGCCGAAGCTCGATGGAGCGGGCCAGGCGGCGGGCCACGTCCACGGCATCGTCCCGCCCGCGCGCCGCGAGCCGCAGCGCCAGCACGTCCGCCGGCGCCGAAATCTCGATCACCGAGACCGGGAAGCGTGCCGCCGCCTCCGCCACCACGGCGCGGGACACGTTGACGACCACGACCCGGCCCTGCGCCAGGTCCATCGAGATGTCGGCGGGGATGCCGTAGTGCAGCCCGTGCGCCCGCCAGGTCAGCGCGAAGTCGCCGGCCTGCTTGCGCAGCTCGAACGCCTGCTCGGTCACGCTTTCATGGGCTTCCTCGCCCATGTCGCCGGGCCGGGTGATGATGCGGCGCACGAAGCGGAAGCGTGGGTCGTCCGCCAGCGCCTCGCGGGCGCCGTTCAGCAGGGTGTCTTTGCCGGCCCCGGAAGGCCCCACAATCAGGATCAGCATCAGCGCTCCGACAGCACTCGTTTTACGCGAACAGACCTTGGCGGTAGGCTCCACGGCGCGCAACCCGGAGGCGGCCCCACCCATGTTCACCACGCGACCCGAGATCGCCGGCACCTTCGGCGTGGCCGCCAGCACGCACTGGCTGGCGACCGCCGTCGCCATGGCGGTGCTGGAGCGCGGCGGCAACGCCTTCGATGCCGCGGCCAGCGCGGGCTTCGTCCTGCAAGTCGCCGAGCCGCACCTGAACGGACCCGGCGGCGACGCGCCGGTCATCCTCCACAGCGCCCGGACCGGCACCCAGCACGTGGTCTGCGGCCAAGGCGTTGCCCCGGAGGCCGCGACGCCCGATCATTTCGCGTCGCTCGGCCTCGACCTGATCCCGGCGACCGGGCTGCTGCCCGCGGTGGTGCCGGGCGCGTTCGGCGCGTGGTGCCGGATGCTGCGGGACTGGGGCACCTGGGAGCTGGCCGACGTCTTGGACTACGCCATTGGCTACGCGACCGCCGGCGTGCCGCTGGTGCCGCGCGTGTCCGCCACCATCGAGGGGGTGCGCCCGCTGTTTGAGGCCGAGTGGCCCAGCAGCGCCGCCGTGTTCCTGCCGGGCGGCGGGACGCCTTCGGCCGGCAGCCTGTTCGCCAACCCGGACCTGGCCGCGACCTACCGGCGCCTGTGCCGGGAAGCCGTGGGCGACACGCGGGAAGCGCGCATCGACGCCGCCTGCGCCGCCTGGTACCAGGGCTTCGTGGCCGAAGCGGTCGGACGGTTCTTCGCGGAAACCGACGTGCTGGATGCGTCCGGCCGGCGGCACCGCGGCTTGCTCGCCGCGCACGACTTCTCGAAGTGGTCCGCGACGGTCGAGGACCCCGTATCCTACGACTACCACGGCCATGCCGTCTTGAAGTGCGGCCCCTGGAGCCAAGGGCCGGTGTTCCTGCAGCAGTTGGCGCTGCTGCGCGGCTTCGACATCGGCGCGATGGATCTGCTCGGCCCCGATTTCGTGCACACCGTGGTCGAGTGCGCCAAGCTCGCCTTCGCCGACCGCGAAGCCTACTACGGCGACCCAAATTTCGCCGCCGTCCCGCTCCAAGACCTGCTGTCGCCCAACTACAACCTGGTGCGGCGCGGCTTGGTCGGGCCGCAGGCGTCGATGGAGCTGCGCCCCGGCGAGGTCCCGGGCTTCGACCCTTGGGTGGACCACGGCGCGCACCGCCGGGCCGGGATGCTCGACCAGGCGCCGGGCGCGGGGGAGCCGACGGTGGCGCGGCTGGGGGTGATCGGCGCCGACACCGTGCATGTCGATGTGATCGACCGCTGGGGCAACATGGTCAGCGCCACGCCCTCGGGCGGCTGGCTGCAATCCTCGCCGGTGGTGCCGGGCCTCGGCTTCCCCATGGGCACGCGCGGCCAGATGTTCTGGCTGAGGCCCGGCCTGCCGAATAGCCTCCTGCCCGGCAAGCGCCCGCGCACCACCTTGTCCCCGAGCTTCGCGCTGCGCGACGGCGTGCCGTGGATGGCGTTCGGCACGCCGGGCGGCGAGCAGCAGGACCAATGGTCGCTGACCTTCTTCCTCCGCATGGTGCACGGCCGCCTCGGCATCCAGCAGGCCATCGACATGCCGAGCTTCCACTCCGAGCACTGGCCGAGCAGCTTCTGGCCCCGCATCGCCCGGCCCGGCAGGCTGGTGCTGGAGGGCCGTTATCCCCCGGGCGTGCTGGACGACCTGCGGGCGCGCGGCCACGGGGCGGAGCAGGGGCCGGATTGGTCCGAAGGCCGGCTGTCCGCGGCGCGGCGGGAGGGCGCGCAGATGTTCGCAGGCGCCAACCCGCGCGGCATGCAGGGCTATGCGGCGGGGCGGTAGGAGACCGGCATCGCTGCCGCCCGCCGGTGCGGAGGGCCGTCCCGGACGGATCAGTCGAACTCGGCCGGCAGGGCGGCGTCGCGGGCGTGCGCGAACATGCGCCGAAGCTGATGGGGCAACACCCGGCCCAACGAGAGGTCGCCGGGCAGTTCGTCCTCCGCGAACCACCGGACTTCCGAGGTTTCCGGCCCTGTCGCCGCGGCGCCCCCCGCTACGTCGCAGACGAAGAACAGCTTGCAGCAGGAAAACACCTTGTCCGGATGGCCCTGGCGGGTGCGGTCCCAGACGGCGGCCAGCTTGCGGACGCGCACGGCGTATCCGCTTTCTTCCTGGACTTCCTTGACCACGTTCTCCGCGGGCGTGAGGTTCACGTCCGCCCAGCCGCCGGGCAACGTCCAGCGCCCGCCGTCCGCCACCTCCCGCACCATGAGCAGCCGTCCGCCGCCGTCGAACGCCGCGCCGCGGACGTCCACCTTGGGGGTTGCGTAGCCAAGCTCGCCCGCAAACAACGCCTCGATCCGCTCGGCCGGCATCGCCGTATGCGAGGCCATGATCTCGGACGCCAGGGCGCGCAGCCTTTCGTAACGCTCGCGGTCGTAAGGGTCTCGGGCGAAGGCGAGGCCCGTTTGGGCGATGGCCTGGAGTTCCCGCGTCCACGTCAGCCAGTCCGGTTCAGCCGTCACCCTGCGGCGCCTCTTTGATCGAGCATCCAGCATGCGCGCGGCCGGGCCGGCCGCCAAACAGGGCTGGCGGGCGGCGTCAATGGAACGGCCGCACCAGGCCCATGCGGATCGTGTCGTCGGGCAGCACCGGCTCCGTGCCGGCCGGGTCGAAGGTCGGCAGCTCCCGGAGCTGGTCGGGCGTGAGGTCGATCAGCGCCAGGTATTCACCGAGCAGCGCCATCGCGTCCGAGGGCACCGCGACTGGCCGGGCGCCGAAGCCGAGCGTGCCGCGCCAGCCGGCATCCCGCGCATCCACCACGACCAGCACCGCCCCGTCCGCCCGGCGCGCCACGCCCTCCACCCGGCCCAGCACGGTCTGCCACTCGACCGGACGCAGCACCTGGCGGCGGAGCAGGTCGCCCGCCCGCACCGGCTGCGGAAAGCGCCGGGCGGCCCCGGCGGCCTCCTGGGCACGCGCGGGACTGGCAAGCGGACCGGGGGCGGCCAGCGCCAGCGCAGCGAGCAGGCCGGCAAGGAGCGGGCGAATGGGGGGCATGGGCGAACCTCAAGTTCGGTGCGGGCGCTGCGAAGCCTAGCACGTCCGCGCCATGCCGGACCGTCATGCAGTCGATAATGACGTTTCACTGCCGGGCGGCGACGGCCTGTGCTAGTTCTCGGGAAGTTGAGCACGCGAGGTCCCATGAGCGCCACTGCAGCCCACCGTCCCGGCGGCGTCCCCGTGTCCCCCGCCTTGGCACGGCGACTGCACCCCTTGCCGGTCCGGGTCATGCACTGGACCAACGCCTTGGCCATGGTGGTGATGATCGGCTCGGGGTGGGGCATCTACAACGACAGCGTGATCTTCAGCGCCCTGCACTTCGGCAAGCCTTTCCGCATCGGCGGCTGGGCAGCGCAGAGCCTGCAATGGCATTTCGCCGGCATGTGGCTGCTGGCCCTGAACGGCGCCGCCTACCTCCTCTACGGCACGATCACCGGGCGGCTGCGCGAGCGCCTGCTGCCGATCCGCTTCCGCGACCTCGTGCAGACGGTGCGCGACACGCTGCGCCTCCATGTCGCCCATGAGGACCTCACCACCTACAACGCGGTGCAGAAGGTGCTGTACATCGTCGTGATGCTGGCCGGGGTGTCGCAGGTGGTGAGCGGGCTGGCGATCTGGAAGCCGGTGCAGTTCTCCGGGCTGACCGAACTCTTGGGCGGGTTCCAGGCGGCGCGGCTGGTGCATTTCGCCGGCATGTCGGTCATCGTCGGCTTCCTGGTCGTCCACGTCGCCTTGTCGCTGCTGGTGCCGCAGACGCTGTGGGCCATGCTCACCGGCGGCCCCCGCTTGCCGGCCCGGCGCGCGCGGCCATGAAGTCGCTGTTTCGCCCCGCCCAGGCGCCCGACCCGGCCATTCTCGACAACCACAAGCCGCTGATCCGCGGCTTGCAGCGTCGCGGACTGCTGCGCGGCGGCCTGTCGCTTGGGGCGCTCACCATGCTGACCGGCTGCGACGTGTCGAGCGATGCCTCGGTGCAAACGGCCCTGCGGGCGGTGTCGAGCTTCAACGACCGGGTGCAGGCCCTGCTGTTCGACCCGGACAAGCTCGCGCCGACCTACCCGGCTTCCATGGTGCTCAAGCCGCCACGCTTCAACGCCTATTTCGAGATCCAGTACTTGAAGCCCGTGGACGGCGACGCTTGGCGGCTCGAACTCGCGGGCCTAGTCGCAGACAAGCGCCCCTGGACGCGCCAGCAGATCGCCGAGTTGCCCGAAACCGAGATGATCGTCCGCCACATCTGCGTCGAGGGCTGGGACTACATCGGCCAATGGTCGGGCGTGCCGCTGCGCGCCTTCCTGGAGCGCGTCGGCGCCGACACGCGGGCCAAGTACGTGGCGTTCAAGACCGCCGACGACTACCCGGGCAGCATCGACATGGCGACCGCGCTCCATCCGCAAACGCTGCTCGCGACCAAGTACGCCGGCGAGACGCTGCCCGACCCGTTCGGCTACCCGCTGCGCCTGCGCACCTCTACTAAGCTCGGCTTCAAGAACCCCAAGTGGATCACCGCCATCGAGGTCACCAACACGTATCCCGGCGGGTACTGGGAGGACCTCGGCTTCAACTGGCAAAGCAGCCTTTGACGCCACGACCTCCGAAAACGGCTACACGTCCTTGGCGCTGTCGCCGCCGGTGACTTCGTACTCTGCGCCCGTCACCATGGCGGCGGCGTCGGACGCCAGGAACACCGCGGCGGGCGAGATGTCGTCCGGCTGTAGCCAGCCGACGCGCAGCGGCACCGTGGGCGCCCGGACATCCCAGGCCTGCTGCGGCGTCGGGTGCTCGGGCGGCTTCTGGCCGGTTTCCGCCATCGACTCCACGAAGCGCTTCTCGTAGCGCGTCAGCGGGGTATCGACCAAGCCGGGGATCAGGGCGTTCACCGTGATGCCGTATTGGCCCAATTCCATGGCGGCCGACTTCATCAAGCCCAGGATGCCCCACTTGGACGCCGAGTAGCTCGACCCGTCCTTGGTCCCGTGCTTGCCCTGCATGGACGACACCAGGATCAGCCGGCCCCGCTTGCGCGCCGCCATGCCCGGCGCGAAGGCGCGCACCGTGTTGGCCGTGCCGTTCAGGTTGTTGTCGATCACGTCGCGCCAGTCGCTGTCCTGCATGTCCAGCAACGGCATCCACCGCTGGATCGCGGCGTTGGCCACCACGACGTCGAACGGGCCAAGCTCCCGCTCCACCTGGGCGGCGGCGCCGCGCAGGGCGGCGATGTCGCGGATGTCGGCGCGGATGGACAGGGCGCGGCGGCCATAGGCTTGCACCTGGCGCACCGTTTCGGCTAGGTCGTCCGGCGTCGCGGGCTTCGCGTCGGATGCGGGGCTGACCGGTGCCGCGATGTCGAGCACCGCGACATCCGCCCCGTTTGCGGCGAACTCCACCGCGATGGCCCGGCCGATGCCGCGCGCCGCGCCCGTGACCACCGCGACCTTGCCGCCCAGCATGGAACCGCGGCCCGACCGCACCGGTCCGGCCGAACGCTCCGCCGGCGGCTTGGGCATGGGGTTGCCCGCCAGTTCGCGCGGCTCGGTGTCGGTGCGCGTGCCCGGCCCCTCCGTCGCGGCGGACGCTGCGGCGGACAAGACCATGCCTGCCGCCAGGCCGCCGCCGAAAACCAGGGTCCGGCGCACCGGGTCATGGCCCGCGCCCGGCGCCGGCTGGCTCGTGGCGTCGCGGTCGGTCTCGGTCATCGCTCGTCTCCTGCTTCGGCGCGCAGGAAACGGCGGCGCTCGCAGGCGGTTCCGGCCGGCCTGCGGCAGCGGGCGCCTACTCCGCGGCGGCGGCCACGTCCGGCGCGGCGTCGGGCGCGCTGCGGCCCCAGCGCGGGTTGAGCGTGTTGGACGGCAGGGCAGGGTCGAGCAGCTTCGCCGCCTGTTCCCGCCCCGCCACCGGGTAGAGCGCCGGGTCGAGCAGCCCGACCTGCACCAGCACGGAGGCCTGGTCCCAGTAGATGTGCTCGTTGTACAGCTTGTCGCCCCGGAAGCAGACCACGGCGAGCAGCGGCACCTCGACGAACCGCCCGGTGGGCGCAACGCCCGGCAGCATCCAGTCGATCTCCCGGTCATGGGTGAAGCTGAACAGCATCTCGTCCACCACCCGGTCGGAGCCGATGGTGCGCGAGATGGGCACGAGCTTGGTGTCGGCCGGGTTGCTGTCCACGAAATGGTGCTGGTAGAACCGGTACAGCTCGCGGTAGCCGACGCCCCCGGTCATGGTCGGGATGTGGTTCACGTAGGGTTCGGGCACCATGGTGGACATGGTGCGGGCCACGTCGCGCAGCCCGAATTCGTACTCGCAGTGCTTGTCCCACAGCGCACCCAGGTCGTAGTGCGGCCCCATGGTCCGGCGGAACAGCGCGACCGACCGGGAATGCGCCATCATCGCCGCCGCCTTGTCGTACGCGGGGCGCCCGGGGGCGGCGAACCCGTGCCCGGCGCCGGGATAGACGTGGATCTCGGTCCCCGGACAGCCGGACAGGCGCCCGGTGATCCGCGCCAGCGCCTCGGGCGGCACGTGGCTGTCGTTGGCGCCGAAATGCAGCGCGAGCGGGACGGCGATCCCCGCCGCCTCGTCCAGCATGTCCTCGATGCCGACGCCGTAGTAGCCGACCGCGCAATCCACGCCGCACCGGGCGGCGGCCAGCACCGCCAGCCGCCCGCCCAGGCAGAAGCCGAGCGCGCCGACCTTGCCGGTGCAGGCCGCCATGCCGCGCAGGGCCGCGACGGCGGCGGCGATGTCCTCGGCCGCCTTGGCCAGGTCGAACCGCTGGTAAAGCGAAAGCGCCTTCTGCATGTCGGCGTCGCCGCCAAGCTCGACGCCCGGCTCCAGCCGCCAGAACAGGTCGGGGGCGAGCACCGCGTAGCCTTCCTCGGCGTAGAAGTCCGCGACGGCGCGCATGTTCGCGTTCACGCCGAAGATCTCTTGCAGCAGGACCACCCCGGGACCGCTGCCGGACTCCGGAAGCGACAGGTAGGCCGCGAACGAGCCGCCATCCGCGGCATTGAGCGTAACGGTCTGCCCCATGGGTGGCCTCCGGTCCTGATGTGCGGGGGATCGGCGGGCAAGCGCCTCGCGCCGTGACCCGAGCACCCTTCGCGCCGCAATTTAGCGCCGGGTCACGCTAAGGGCCTGCACGCGCCGGAGTCAACGCACGCCGCGGGGGAAGCGCGTCACGCTGCCGTCAAGCTGTGAACGCCGGGCCGGGCTGCGGTCCCGCAAGGCCGGATGGCAGTCCTGGGCCTACTCGTCCGCCCGGCGCAGGCCGCCGACGATGACGGCCGCAAGCCGATCGGCGTAAGCGTCGTCCATCGGATCGTCGAGGAGGAGGCGATACCAGACCGCCCCGTAAAGCGCGACCGTGGCGGCGTCGATGTCCGCGCCGGGCGGCAGCAGGCCGTCCGCGGCGGCCTTGGCCAGCAATTCCCTCAGAGCATCGCGGCGCGGCTCAATGAAGCGGCTGCGGAAGCTGGCGCGGAACTCGGGGTCGTGCTGCGCCGTCAGTGCGCTCAGGCCTGCTCGACCTGGGTCTGGTCCGGCTCAGCACGTTCGGGTTCAAGGAGCTGCCCGCCGCGATGGAGCGGGCGGCGGAGATGCGCGGCTTGGAATGCACCGTCCTGACCATGAGCCGCTGACGGGATCGCCGGGCGTCCCCGGCACACGGGGCGTCAGCGGCCAGCTGGAAAGGCGCGCGTAGTCCATTTCGTTCGTCGGCCTAGATCGTTTAGCTCAAGACGTTCAAAGCGCGAACTCTTATTAATCCGTTATGAGAACGGGATGGGCTGAGCCAGGCGACGCCGATCTTTAACTGCCCTTCCTCGGCGGTCGCAAATTTGTTTACAGCTTATACGACCCGATTTTCGCTTGAGTCTAGGGAGCCTGGTCTGTCTGCCATACCATATGTGTTTGCTTCGCGCGGAATACTTTGGTCAACACGGAACAGGTTTGGTTTTTGGTCTGCGCCCAAGCAGCGGTTCGTCCACGAAACGGCGGTTGGCGGGGGCTGCCGCGCCGCGTTGAGGTGTCCCTCCCGTCATCGCGTCCTTGCATTGCAGGAGAGTTTGTTGGTTGAGGTTGTCGTAATCGGCGCGGGGCCGTATGGCTTGTCTGTTGCGGCGCACCTGCGCCACATGCGCGTCCCGTTCCGGGTGTTCGGCAAGCCGATGGGCATGTGGACGGACCACATGCCCAAGGGGTTGACGCTCAAGTCGGATGCGTTCGCCAGCAACATCGCGGCGCCCAACAATGGCTTTTCCCTGGAGCGGTTCTACCGGGAAAGCGGCCGCACCGACTACTCGCCCATCGGCCTGCGGGTCCCCGGCAGCACCGTGGCCGAGTATGGCCGGGAGTTCCAACGCCGCTATGTCGGCGAGGTGGACGAGGCGCGGGTCCTGGACGTCGCCAAGCTGCGCCGCGGCTTCCGCCTGGCCCTTGACTCCGGGGAGCAGGTGCTCGCGCGGAAGGTCGTGGCGGCGCCCGGGCTGCTGTCCTTGCGCCATGTCCCGGAAACCCTGGCTCCCCTGGCCCCGGGCATGGTGTCGCACAGCTCCGCGCACCATGACCTGTCCAAGTTCAGGGGGCGCCGGGTCACCGTGGTCGGCGCCGGCCAGTCGGCCTGCGAGCTTGCCGCCCTGCTGAACGAGCAAGGCGCCCAGGTCACCATGCTGACCCGGCGTCCGCTGAAATGGTACGAGCCGAAGAACGAGGACAAGCCGGGTGTCCGCCGCACGGCCTGGCAACGGGCGCGGCGGCCCAACTTCGGCCTGGGACCGGGGTGGCGCACGTGGTTCTGGTCCGAAAGGCCATACGAGTTCAGCTACCTGCCGCAAAGCACCCGCTATGCCAAGGCGTATGGCCTGTTCGCGCCGGCCGGGTCCGGCTGGATCAAGCATCGCGTGGACGGGGTGGTCCCGATCTACACCGGTGTCCTGCGCAGCGTCCGGATGCACGGCGACGAGGCGCGGCTTTCGGTGGAAACGGCGGAGGGTCCCATCGAACTCTCGGCCGACCACGTGATCGCCGCCACGGGTTACCGGCCCGAGGTCGGCCGCCTTCCGTTCCTCGGACAAATCTTGGGCGACATCAGGACGATCAAGGGCGCTCCGTTGCTCGACCGCAGCTTCGAGTCCTCGGTTCCCGGCCTCCACTTTGCAGGCTTCCTGGGAGCTGCGACGTTTGGGCCGTCGATGCGGTTCATCTACGGCGCCCGGTTCGCGGCGCAACGGCTGTCCCAGTATCTTTCGCATCTCGGCGACGGACGGCGCCGCACGGCCCGCGTCGCGGTGCAGCCGTCCGAGCAGGCAGGGGCCACCGCCTAGCCTTGACTTTCGCCGACCGGAGGTTGCGCCGCCAACGCCCTGAGTACGGGCTACTCTTGACAAGCGATTTCAAACCATGGCTGCTCATCGGCAAGTTCTAGAAGCAAAGTTGGGAGTGGAACGGGGATGAGTGTGGACGCGACGGCTGCGACCGCTGTGGGAAGCCGGGCAACAACGGACGTCGGTGCAGGCGAGTACCAGGCCATCCTGCGCAGCCCCAACTTCCAGGCCCTTGTGTCCAGCCGCAACCAGTTCGGCTGGACGCTCTCGCTGTTGATGCTTTTCATCTACCTGGGTTTCATCCTCCTCGTCGCCTACGACAAGCCTCTGCTGGCGCAGAAAATCGGCGGGGGCACCATCTCCTTGGGAATTGTGTTCGGCTTGGGCGTGATCCTTTCCGCCTTTGTCCTGACAGGCATCTATGTGGTCCGGGCCAATGGCCGCTTCGACGAGCTGACCGAACAGTTGAAGCGGGAGGTCGGCCGCTGATGCAGCGCTTCTCAAGTTTGGCCTTGGCCGCCTTTCTGGCGGCGATGGCCTGTCCGCAGGCGGCCTGGGCCGCAGGCGCGGTCGAGGGCGCGATCGAGAAGCAGGGCCTGAATCTCACGGCCGTCGCCATCTTCTTCGCCTTCGTGCTGTTCACGCTCGGCATCACCTACCGGGCGGCCCGGCAAACCAAGTCCGCGTCGGACTTCTACGCGGCAGGCGGCGGCATCACGGCCGGGCAGAACGGCTTGGCCATCGCCGGCGACTACATGTCGGCCGCGTCCTTCCTCGGCATCTCCGGCCTGGTGTTCTCCAATGGGTTCGACGGGCTGATCTACTCGATCGGCTTCCTCGTCGGCTGGCCCATCGTGCTGTTCACCATTGCGGAACGGCTGCGCAACCTCGGCAAGTTCACCTTCGCCGACGTCGCCGCGTTCCGCCTCGACCAGACGTCCATCCGCGTGCTGTCGGCCATGGGCACGCTGATCGTCGTTTCGTTCTACCTGATCGCGCAGATGGTCGGGGCCGGCAAGCTCATCCAGTTGCTGTTCGGACTGCCCTACGGTGCCGCCGTGCCGATCGTGGGCGTGCTGATGATCGTGTACGTCGTGTTCGGCGGCATGAAGGCGACCACCTGGGTGCAGATCATCAAGGCCTGCCTGCTGCTCGGCGGCGCGTCGTTCATGGCGCTGATGGTGCTGATCCACTTCAACTTCGACCCGAACGCGATGTTCGCCGCCGCGGTGCAGGTGCATCCCAAGGGCGACGCCATCATGGCGCCGGGCGCCTTCGTCGCCGATCCCATCTCGACGATCTCGCTCGGCCTCGCGCTGATCTTCGGAACGGCCGGGCTGCCGCATATCCTGATGCGCTTCTTCACCGTGTCCGACGCGAAGGCTGCGCGCAAGTCCGTGCTGTACGCGACGGGCCTGATCGGCTACTTCTACGTCCTGACCTTCATCATCGGCTTCGGCGCGATCACGTTCCTGATGAACGACCCGAGCTACTACAAGCTCGGCGCCAACGGCGGCTTCGACAAGATCAAGGACCTGATCGGCGGGGCGGCCAACATGCCGGCCATCGACCTGGCGCGTGCGGTCGGCGGCAACGTGCTCTACGGCTTCATATCCGCCGTGGCATTCGCCACCATCCTCGCCGTGGTGGCCGGCCTGACGCTTGCCGGGGCATCCGCGGTCAGCCACGACCTGTACGCCTCGGTGATCGCCCGCGGGCGCGCGACGGAGGGCCGGGAGGTCAACGTGTCGAAGATCAGCGCCGTGGTCATCGGCGTGGTCGCCATCGTGCTGGGCTACGTGTTCGAGAACCAGAACGTCGCGTTCATGGTGGGCCTCGCCTTCTCGGTCGCGGCGAGCTGCAACTTCCCGGTGCTGCTCATGTCCATCCTTTGGCAAGGCACGACAACGCTCGGCGCCTTGGTCGGCGGCTTCCTCGGGCTGATCTGCGCCGTGCTGATGATCGTGCTGAGCAAGGCGGTCTGGGTGGACACGTTCCACATGGCGGCGACGCCCGTGTTCCCCTATGACAATCCCGCCTTGTTCTCGGTCCCGCTCGCTTTCATCGCGATCTGGCTGTTTTCCAAGCTTGACGCCAGCCAGCGGGCTAAGCGCGAGCAGGCCGCGTTCATGGAGCAGTATGTCCGTTCGGAGACCGGCGTGGGGGCCTCCGGCGCGCACGCGCACTGAGGGCAGGGGAGCGCCGCCTTTCGAACACGGGCGGGCTTTCCTCTCCTGTGTCCAACTCTTCCTCTCGGCGGCGCGGCATCGAGAGCCGGCAAGCGGACGCCTGACTGCTGGCCGCCGTGACGCACTTGGTTGTGATTCCCAGCTACAACAGCGGGGTGCGCCTGCTGCACACGGTGCGGGCAGCGTTGGTGGAATGGCCCGAGGTTTGGGTCGTGCTGGACGGCAGCACGGATGGGTCGGAGGCAGTCCTCGGTCAGCACCGTGGCCTTCGCCTGATCCGCCGGGCGCAGAACGGCGGCAAAGGCGCGGCGGTGCTCGATGCGCTGCGCCTGGCCGCCGCCGCCGGCTTCACCCATGCCTTGGTGATGGACGCGGACGGGCAGCATCCGGCCGGGCACATCCGCCCCTTCATGCAAGCCAGTCAGGCGCGGCCGGATGCGATGGTGTTGGGCGTGCCCCAATTCGGACCGGATGCCCCGGTGCTCCGGGTGCGTGGCCGCCGACTTTCCAACTGGTGGGCGCAGCTTGAGACCGGCTGGGCCGGGATCGGCGACAGCCTGTTCGGCTTCCGGGTCTATCCCATCGGCAAGCTGCTGCCGATCATGGAGCGGTCCCTTTGGATGCGCCGGTTCGACTTCGATCCGGAGGCGGCGGTCCGCCTAAGCTGGGCCGGCGTTCCCACGGTCAACCTGCCGGCCCCGGTACGCTATCTCCGGCCGGAGGACGGCGGCGTGTCCCATTTCCACTACGGTCGGGACAACTTGCTGCTGACGGCCATGCACGCACGGCTCATGGTGGGTGCGCTCATGCGGCTGCCGATGCTGGTCTATCGGTGGGCGGCACGATGGACGCTATCAACCCACTTTTGAAGCGCGGCTGGCGCGAACCAGCCCAAGCCGTCAGCGGCGGTCGCAGTTGCCAGTCAGCGTGTTGAAGAACTGACCGGGACGGCACGCCGGACTCTGCGCTGCGGGAGGGCGGGACGTCCCGGACGGAGCGGACACCTGGCCGGCGGGAGGTGGCGGAGCCAGCGAAACCGGATAGCCCGGCGGCGCGTAGGCCACCGGCGGCACGGCATACGCGGTCGGCGGCGGATAGGCGTAGCCATAAGGCACTGCGTAGGGATAGTAGCCGTATGGGTAGTAGCCATAGGGATAGTAGCCGTATGGGTATGGCCGTGCCACGGCGGACCCGATCACCGTGCCGACGCCCAGCCCGAGGACAGTGCCGAACACGAAACCGCCACCGCCTGCCTCCGCCGGCTTCGGCAACGCCGTGCAGATCAAGGCCGCGGCCAAACCCGCGCACAGAAGCTTTTTCATGGGATGCTGCTCACGTCAGGAGACTACGGAAGATACGGGAATTCGACGCTCAAATCCGGACGTCAACTTGCGCCGCCTTACACATGTTCGCGAACGCGAACGGTGGACGTCTTGGCGCCGTGGCACCGGCACTTCGGGCCGATCGGTATGCACGCGGGGTTGGCAGGATCGCTGCGACATGCAGCGTTTGCGTCTGGGGCCACGCGGCAAGAAGGGATCTGATAGTAGGTGCCCGACAGGGCAACCGTTATAAGGTCAGCAACGTGACCACCGCCGTCGCCGCGCGCTTGGTCATGCTCCAAGCAAGGGCCAACCTAGTGCGGCCCGCGTCATTCCTGACGTTTGCGGCGGGTCCCATCTCGCCCATGGCGCTGCCGACCGGGCGCGTGTCGCGCCCCAGGACATGGGAGATGATTCCCAACGTTCGGCGCCGGTAGTAGTACTGCGTCCGATAGGCTCTCCATTTCCAGGACGCCTCGCTGCAAAGCGCACGGCGGAACCTGGCATACCGGATGGCGTGTTCGTCGAACCGTCGCTTTGCCGGGTCCTGGTAGAATTGCGCCAGCTTCTCGACGCCCATGCCCGGCGTCGCCAGCCACGACGGCACAAGGCGGCTCAAGGTTTCCACGTCGGCCAGGATGCGCCCGATGCCGGACCCGACCGCCGGGCAGGAAGATTGGTAGGCGTCCCCGATCAGGACGACGCCCTCCCGCTGCGAAGCCTCCGCCCGCTGGATGGAGTTTGGCCGGACCTGGACTTTGCCGACCACCTCGAAAGGCCCGATGGTCCTTTCAAGCGACGGCATGACGCCCAGAAGGGCCTGCTTGGGGGCGCGCTTGAACAACTTGACCCAGGGGTCGCCGGGATCAAGGTAGCAGAACAGGTTCGCGCGCATGGCGTCGCCGATCGGGAACATGGTCAGGTAGTCCATCCTGTCGCCGGGCTGCTCGCCGTAATACACGAGGATGCGGCGCGACGCCGTTTGCAGGTCAAATCCGAACGTCAGCGAGTGATGCTCGCTCAGCATCGTCCGGGTGATCCCGAGCGGGAGGAGCAGGCTGCTGTCGTTGGGGCCGGTCGCCAGCACGACGAGGCGGGCCTTCAGCGCCGTCCCGTCGGCGAGCACGACCGTTTGCAACGCGGCGCCCGTCGTGACCTGGGCGACGCGCCCAGTGATGAACCTGGCCCCCGCTGCCAGGGACCGGGCCGCGTTGACCATGTCGGCGTAATGCATCCCGTAATGCACGCTGTGCGTCTGGTCGATCACCTTGCCGTAGCAGGCCGAGGTCGCGTTCGGCATTGGGGGGGTCTTGCCGACAATGCCGTCCAGCAGGCCAAGGCGGCGCAGGGCGTCGGTTTGCGAGCCGACGAGCTGCTCGGCCCGGAAATCGGCAGGGTAGGCCGCGTGCCGGTCCACGACCACGACATCACATCCGGCCCGGCTGAGAACCGCGGCGGCGGTGGCGCCGCCGAGGCCGGCGCCGACGATCAACACATCGCTCGTCACGTTGTCTCCGCACTGGTTCGAGGATTGCCTCTTAGATGTGACTGCGGATTGAGGCTGGGCAACGTCCACCGCGGCGGCGAGGCGTCCAGAGTCGATCACATCTTTGAAAGTTTACTGTTGCTTCCAAGTACTGCCAGAGCAATCAAAAATGCGAGCTATTGACATTAGTTGTGCAGGTCTTGGACAAGCCTGACGTTCGTTCCCGCATCGTGAGTAGGGCGCGGACCACCGGCAGGCCGGCGGTGGTGTTCACGCCGGCCCCCAGCCCCATCGCCGTCACCGGGCCGTGCCCCTGGTCAGCACCTCGCCGCCACCAGGTCGAAACGCCCCACGCTGCGCGCAGGGACAGCGCGGCCGCCGGCAGCGGGCCGCATCACGGTGCGCTTCGCCTGCAAGTGGCGCGACGCCTCCGGCCAACGGTCCCGCAGGTGTGGCAGCGAGGACCAGGAGTTCGACGGGCACGGGCTGATGCGCCGGCGGATTGCCGGCATCAACGACCTGCCGACCGGGGAGGCCGGACGCGAGTTCCATTGGCCGCTCGGCAAGCGTTCCGACGGCCATGCAGGCCTGTCCGGACCCGGGCTGTAGGCCGGGCTGGGACCATCGCCGGGAAAGCCGGCGGACCGGCTTTGGGAGCCGGACCGCTTCCATGGCTATATTCGCGTAGCAACCGTAACATTGTCGTGATAAACTGCGCCGAGCCTGTCGCCGCAAATCCGATGGACCGCAGGGTGGATCATGTTGCAGACGGTTGCATTGAAGCTGAGCAGACTTCCTGGAGAGGAAGTCTCCTGTCCAGAACAGAAGGACCCGTCCATTGTCGAAACGCACCCGGATGACGGGCTGACGCGGTTCCGTTTCATCAAATACACGAGTTCAGGCCGGTCCGACATACAGGCCTGGAAAGTCGCCCGCTTCGGCGCGAACGACCTGGAAGACGGCTGGCAGGAGCTGAGGCCGCCGTTGCTGGAAGGCCTGTCGGGTCCCCAGCTCTGCGCGCCGGCCTTGGCCTACGAGTTCCAGAACGGCAGGCCGCGCTACACCATGTACATCCAGACGGCCTGCTTCGAACCCGGCGGCGTCATCATGGAAGCGCATTCCAACGACGGCGAGCGCTTCGTCGGCAGCCGAGCGCCGCTGATCACGAAACACTCCGTCCCGCGTCCGAAGCTCCCGCTCATCGGCGTGTACGACCCCAGCTACTCGCAGCTCGTGGCGGACGGCCGGATGCACGACTGCCTGACCTTCACCGGCATCACCAGGATGGAGCCGAACTGGCCGCACCGGACGGAGGGCGACATCTACATGTCGCTGCGGGACCGCTCCGCGCCGGGCGCGGCATGGTCGGAGCCGCGCCTGGTCCTGGAAATGTCGGACATCCCGTTCCACAACCAGCCCGGCCGGGATGACCACGAATACGAATGGTGTCCGGAAGGCACGCAGGTGATCGGGCTTGATGAAACGCATTTCCTGATGATCGGCGTCTGCTTCCTGCAAAAGCCGCCGGGCTGCGACGGGGAACGCCAGCGCGTGTTCTTCGCCGCGTCCCGTTCGGTCCGCAGCCCTTTCGTCCCGATGTCCATTCCGTTCGAGCCGCAAGCGGCGAGAGGCGAGACCGGGCACCCTGACACGGTGGTCGATTGGCAGAACCAGGTCCTGCACGTCATCCTGCAGGAGCGGGACGGCAACCATAAGCCGTGGACGCTTCGGCGCGGCAAGA
Source organism: uncultured Acetobacteraceae bacterium (assembly GCA_964250815.1). GTDB lineage: Bacteria > Pseudomonadota > Alphaproteobacteria > Acetobacterales > Acetobacteraceae > CAHJXG01. The sequence continues at coordinate 7,858 of CAXUIQ010000007.1, read as the reverse complement.
TCGCCCTTCCCCGCCTGAAGGACATGATGGACCACTGCCTCGGGCGTCAGGAGCAGGGGAGGGCCGCCGCTTTTGGGGGAGGCCACGCTTGATCGCTCCGCTCCGGGAGCCGGTCGGTGCAGGCCGGAACCGATGCGGTGCCGCCGCGTTCGGGGTGGCTCATCCGAAGCTCTGAGAAAGTCCATGACTCGTTCCCTCGCGGTGACTGCCGCGGCGCTGTTGCTCGCGGCCTCGGCTGGCCACTCCATGGCGCAGACCACCCTTGACCAGGCTACCACCGTCCCGTCCACTGGGGCCGGCCCTGAACCCAAGCCGGCGCCGATCACCAACACGGACCGCCAGTTCCTGGTCAAGGATGCCCAGGGCAGCGCCTACGAGATCGCGCTGGCCGCGTTGGCGCAGCAGCGGACCTCCCGCGAGGACGTGAGGGCCTACGCATCCCGCATCATCGCTGACCACGCCGTTTACAACCAAGCCTTGCAGGAGCTGGGCCGCGCCAAGGGACTCGAACTGCCGACCGGCATGACGGCGGACGACCGGGTGCGCCTGAACGGGATCAACGTCGAGTCCGGCAGCACCGCCGACCGGTCCTTCATCTTGGAGGCTATCCGCATCAATGCCGAGGACACGCAGGATGCCGCCGACGAGGCCGCGAAGACCTCGGACCCCGACATCAAGGCGTTCCTGCGCAAGTTCGAGGCGGTGGATGCGGAGCACGAGCGCATGGCGCTCGCCCTGCGCCGGTAGCGGGCGCAGCGCCGGGCGCTGGCAGGCGGGCGGCCCATGAGCACGACGCATCCCGACCCGGCCCTCGCGTCGCGGCGCGGACAGGCCGTGGTCGCCGCCATGCTGGTCTCGACGTTCATGGCAGCCGTCGAGGTGACGGTGATCAGCACGGCGATGCCGACCATCGTGGGGCAACTCGGCGGCTTCGACCTGTTCACCTGGGCGTTCGGCATCTACCTGCTCGGCCAGGCCGTAACGACGCCGCTCTACGGGCGGCTTGCCGACCAGTATGGGCGCAAGCCGGTCTATCTCGGCAGCGTCGCGGTGTTCCTGCTCGGCTCCCTGCTGTGCGGCTTCGCTTGGAGCATGGCCTCCCTGGTCGCCTTCCGCGCGATCCAGGGCATCGGCGGCGGCGGGCTGATCCCGCTGGCGAACATGATCATCTCCGACGTGTCCAGCCCTGCCGACCGCCCGCGCGCCCTGGGCTACGTCAGCGGCATCTGGGGCATCGCGGCGATCGTCGGCCCGCTGCTCGGCTCGTTCTTCACCGGCACGCTCGGCTGGCCGTTCGTGTTCTGGATCAACCTGCCGGTCGGGCTGCTGGCGGCCGGCCTCGTTGTCCGCTTCCTGCACGAGCCGGGCGCGGCCCGGCTGCGCACGCCCATCGACGCGGGCAGCGCCGCGTTGCTGGCCCTGGGCATCGGCGCGGTCATGGCGACGCTGGTGCAGGGCGAGGCTTTCGGCCACGCTGCACTGGCGGGTTTGCTCGCGCTCGGCTTCCTGGCGCTGGCCGGCTTCGCCTGGCGGGAGCGGCGGAGCGCCGCGCCGATCCTGCCGCTGCACCTTTGGCGCAACCCGCTGGTCGTGGCTGCCAACCTGTCGGCCCTGTCCTGCGGCGCGCTGATGATCGGGGCCACGGCGTTCCTGCCGCCGTGGGTCCAAGGCGTGCTGGGCCGCAACGCGCTGGTAGCGGGCTTCGTGCTGGGCGCGCTGACCATCAGTTGGACGGTCGCCAGCATGGGCCTCAGCCGGATGCTGGGCCGGCTGGCGTACCGCCCGGTGGCGATGGCCGGCTCCCTCGCGCTGCTCGCCGGCGCCGCGGGGTTGCTGCTGCTGCGGCCGGGCCAGGATGCGGTGGGGGTGGCCGTTGCCTGCGGGGTGCTCGGCGCCGGGCTGGGCCTGCACAGCCTGGTGTTCAACGTGGGGGTGCAGGGCGCCGTGGCGCCCTTCGACCGCGGTCGGGCGACCTCGCTGTTCTTCTTCTCGCGCTTGATCGGCCAGGCCCTAGGCGCGGCGGCGTTCGGCGGCGTGCTGAACGCCGGGTTGGCGGCGGCCGGCCCGGCGGCGCATGACGCGGTGCGCGACCTGGTGGAGCCTGCGCTCCGTGCCGCACTGCCTGCGGCGGAGTTGGCGCGGATGACCGGCGCGCTGGCCCAGGCGCTGCACGGCGTGTTCATCCTGGCAGCCGGGATCGCCGCGGCGGCGCCGCTGATCGTCCTGTTGGTTCCCCGGCGGGCGAGGCTGCCGCGGGAGGGCTGACGCGCCCGGGCCTACTCCAATTCTCCCGCCGTGACCGCACGCCCGCCCTCGGGTCCGTCGAGCAGCAGCGCCCCGTCGTCGCCCAGGCCGCGGAACGCGCCGTGGATGCGTTGCCCGCCCATGCCGACCACCATGCGCTCGCCGGGCGCGTGCGCCGCGGCGAGCCACGCGGCCCGCACCGGCGCGAAGCCCTCGGCGGCGTAGCGCGCCCGCCATCCTTGCAGGGCTTGCAGCAGCCGGCGGGCGAACGCTTCCGGCGCCGGGGCAGGGGCCGCGGACGCCAGGCAGGCGACCGGCCGCCCGAGGCCCAAGGGCACGCCGGCCAAGTTCACGCCGAAGCCGATGACCAGCCACGGCCCGGGCGCCGTGCCCGCTTCCACCAGGATGCCCGCCAGCTTGCCTCCGTCGAGCAGCAGGTCGTTCGGCCATTTCAGCCGCAGCGCCGCACCGCCGGGCGTGTAGCAGCGGGCCGTGTCGGCCAACGCCACGGCCGCCAGGATCGACCAATGGCCCGGCCACCGCAGGTTCTGCGGGCGCAGCAGCACCGACAAGTGCAGGTTTCCGTCAATTGATTGCCAAGGCCGCCCCAGCCGGCCACGGCCGCCGCTCTGCCGCAGGGCCAGCAAGGCGGCTTCCGGCCCGGGGCAAGCCGCCCGCGCCCTCAGCGCCTCGGAGGTGGAGCCGATCTCGTCCACCGTTTCCAGCGGGATGTCCGTCATCGGCGTCGCCCCTTGCCGCGGGCTAGGTTAGGTCAGCAGCCTGCCCGCCACCAGGGCCAGCGTGGCGGCCAACATGCCGCGCACCACCGGGACCGGCACCCGGGTCGCGAGCAGGCTGCCGAACCACCACGCCCGGCACGGAGCCGGACAGCAGCGATCCCAGCAGCCCCCAATCCACCGCGCCCAGATACCAATACCCCGCGCCCGCCAGCAGCGTCAGCGGGATGGCGTGCGCGATGTCGGAGCCGACGATCCGCACCGGCGACAGCCGGGGATACAGCAGCGTCAACGCGCTGACGCCCAGCGCCCCGGCGCCCACCGAGGTCAACGTCACCAGCACCCCGAGCACCGCCCCGGCCGCAACCGTCAAGCCCCTGGACCAAGGCGACGACAGTTCGGCGCTGTACGGCCCCAGCACGGCCAGGAGCCGGGTTTGGGACAGCAGGAGCAGCACCGTCAGCAGGATCGCCACCGCCAGCACCGGCGTGATGACCCTGGACACCGCCGCGGTGTGGACGTGGAGCTGGCTCAGCATCAGCAGCGTGAGCGCTGCCGCCGGCAAGCTGCCGCAGGCGAGCCGCCGCGTCAGCACCCAGTCCACCGTCTGCCGGCGCGCGTGGACCAGCACGCCGACCGACTTCGTGCAGGCGGCGTACAGCAGGTCGGTGCCCACCGCGGTTGCCGGGTGGACGCCGAACAGCAGCACGAGCAGCGGCGTCATCAGGGAGCCGCCGCCAACCCCGGTCAGCCCGACCAGCGCGCCCACCGCAAAGCCGGAGAACGTGTAGAGCGGGTCGATCATGCCGCCCGCCGCCCCGCTCAGGCGAACACGCCGCGGCGGCGCAGCTCCGCCACCACGCGCTCGGCCAAGTCATCCGGCGATGCCTCCGCGGTGCGCAGGTGCAGCTCCGGCGCGTCCGGCGCTTCGTAGGGCGCATCGACCCCGGTGAAGCCGCGGAGCAGCCCGGCGTCCGCCTTCTTGTACAGGCCTTTCGGATCGCGCCGCCGGCACTCGTCCACGGAGGCATCGACGAACACCTCGATGAACTCGCCGTCCGGCACCCGCGCCCGTGCCCGCGTCCGCTCGGCGCGGTAGGGGGAGATCAGGCTTGCGATCACGATCAGCCCGGCGTCGGCGAACAGCGCCGCCACCTCGGACGCCCGGCGCACGTTCTCCGCCCGGTCGGCCTCCGAGAAGCCGAGGTCCCGGTTCAGACCATGGCGCAGGTTGTCGCCGTCCAGCACGTAGGTATGCCGGCCCAGCGCGTGCAGCCGGCGCTCCACCAGGTTGGCGACCGTCGATTTGCCCGCGCCCGACAGGCCGGTGAGCCACAGCACCGCCGGGCGCTGGCCGGCGAGCCGCCCGCGCGCCGCCCGGTCCACGTCCAGCGCCTGCCAGGCGATGTCCGTGGCAAGGTGCAGGGCCGCCTCCACCATGCCGACGCCCGCCGTGGCGTTGGTCAGCCGGTCGATCAGGATGAAGCCGCCGAGGTCGCGGCTGTCGGCATAGGGTTCAAAGGCCACCGGCGCTTGCAGGCGCAGCTCCACGTGGCCCAGGTCGTTCAGGCGCAGGATTTCTGCCGGCTCTGCCTTCCGGGTGTTCACGTCGATGCGGTGCCGGATGCGGCTGACGCTGCCGGGCACGCTGCGGGCGCCGAGCTTCACCAGGTATTCCCGCCCGGCGGCGAGCGGCGTGTCGTGCAGCCAGATGAGCCGCGCCGACAGCGCATCCGCGACCTGCGCCGGGGCGTCGGCTGCGGCCAGCACCTCGCCGCGGGACACGTCGATGTCCCGGTCAAGCACAAGCGTCACGGCGTCGCCGGCGGTGGCCGAGGGCTGCGCGCCGTCCATGGTGACGATGCGCAGGATCTCGGCCTCCGTGCCGGACGGCTGCACCACCACCCGCTGGCCCGGGCGGGCTTGCCCGCTGGCCACCGTGCCGGAATAGCCGCGGAAGTCGGGGTCGGGGCGGTTCACCCATTGCACGGGCATGCGGAACGGGCGAAACAGCGCCTCCTGCTCCACCGAAACGTCCTCAAGGCAGGACAGCAGGCTCGGGCCGGCATACCAGGGCGTGTTGGCGCTCGGCGCCAGGACGTTGTCGCCGTGCCGGGCGGAAAGGGGGATGGCCTGCATGGTGCTGAAGCCGAGGCCCGAAGCGCCGGCGCGGAACTCGGCGGCGATGGCGTCGAACCGCTCTTCGCTGAAGCCCACCAGGTCGATCTTGTTCACCGCCAGCACGACGTGGCGGATGCCCATCAGCCCGGCGATGAAGGCGTGGCGCCGGGTCTGGGTCAGGACGCCCTTGCGCGCATCGACCAGCATCACCGCGAGGTCTGCGTTGGACGCGCCGGTGGCCATGTTGCGGGTGTACTGCTCGTGCCCCGGCGTGTCCGCCACCATGAAGCGCCGGCGCGGGGTGGCGAAGAAGCGGTAGGCCACGTCGATGGTGATGCCCTGCTCGCGCTCCGCCTCCAGCCCATCGACCAGCAGGGACAGGTCGATGCCGTCCCCTGCCGAGCCGTGGCGCTTGCTGTCGCGCCGGAGGGTCGCGAGCTGGTCGTCAGGAATGCCGCGCGTGTCGTACAGCAGCCGGCCGATCAGGGTCGATTTCCCGTCATCGACGCTGCCGCAGGTCAGGAAGCGCAGCAGGCCCGGCGGCGCGGCGCTGCAAGGTCCGGGCAGGCGCACGGTGGACTGCAAGGCCTCGGCCATCAGAAATACCCTTCGCGCTTCTTGCGCTCCATGGAGTCTGACTCGTCCTTGTCGGTGAGCCGGGTGCCCCGCTCGGAAGTGCGGGAGGCGGCCATCTCCCCGATGATCTCCGGCAGCGACTGCGCCGCACTCTCGATGGCGGCGGTCAGCGGGTAGCAACCGAGGGAGCGGAACCGGACCATGCGCCGTTGCGGCGCCTCGCCCGGGCGCAGGCGCATGCGCCCGTCATCGACGACGATGAGGTTGCCGTCCCGCTCCACCACCGGGCGCGGCGCGGCGCGGTATAGCGGCACGATGGGCACGTCCTCCGCCAGCACGTATTGCCAGATGTCCAGCTCGGTCCAGTTGGACAGCGGAAACACGCGGACCCCTTCGCCCGGGGCGACGCGGCCGTTGTAAAGGCGCCAGAACTCCGGACGCTGGTCCTTCGGGTCCCAGTGCTGCGCCGCCGTGCGGAAGGAGAACACGCGCTCCTTGGCCCGCGACTTCTCCTCGTCCCGCCGCGCGCCGCCGAACGCCGCGTCGAAGCCGTGGCGGCGCAGCGCCGCCTTGAGCGCCTCGGTCTTCATGGCATGGATGTAGAACGCGCCGTGGTCGAACGGGTTGATGCCCTGGGCGCGCGCCTCCTCGTTCGTGTGAACGATGAGGTCGAGGCCGTGGCGCCGCGCCGTCTCGTCGCGGAACGCGACCATCTCGCGGAACTTCCAGCCGGTGTCGATGTGCAGCAGCGGGAAGGGCAGGCGCCCCGGGTAGAACGCCCGGCGCATCAGGTGCAGCAGCACCGAGGAGTCCTTGCCGACCGAGTAAAGGAACACCGGGTTCCGGCACTCCGCCGCCACCTCGCGGATGATGTGGATGCTTTCGGCCTCCAGCTGCCGCAGGTGCGGCGCGATGGCCAGCCGGGGGGCGGCGAAGGATTGCGTGCGCGGGGACAGGGCGTTCATGCGTGGCGGCTCGTCTCGGTCAGGGCTGTGCTTGGAAGGCTGGATTGGGCAGGGGTGGCCGGCCCGAACGGGGCCGCGGCGGGGAGGCGCGGCAGGTGGATGCCGCACTCGGTCTTGCTGCGCCCGGCCCAGCGCCCGGCGCGCGGGTCGGCATCCGGCGCCACGGGCCGTGTGCAGGGGGCGCAGCCGAGGGAGCGGTAGCCCTGCGCTTCGAGCGGATGCCGCGGCAGGTCGTGCTCGGCCATGTACTGCTCCAACTGCTCCGCGCTCCACGACGCGAGCGCGTTGACCTTGACCCGGCCGCCCTCGCGCTCGATCAGAGGCAGGGCGCCGCGCATCCCGCCCTGGAACCGCTTGCGCCCGGTGATCCAGGCGGGGAAGCCGGCCAGGGCCTCGTCCAGCGGCTCCACCTTGCGGTGCCAGCAGCACAGGTCGGGGTCGCCCTGCCACAGCGCGCCGGCCGGGTCCGCCAAGGCCAAGGTGCCCGCATCCGGCTTGACCGAGCGTATGTCCGACAGGCCGAGCCGATCCGCCAGCGCGTCGCGGTAACGCAACGTTTCCGGGAACAGCTTGCCGGTGTCAAGGAAGATCACCGGTGCCGCGCGGTTGATGCGCGACACCATGTGCAGCAGCACCACGCTTTCGGTCCCGAAGGAGGACACGAGGGCGATCCGCCCCGGGAACACCCGGCACAGCAGGTCGCGCAGCACGTCCTGCGTGCTCCACCCCGCGTAGTCCGCCGGTGCGGGCGCTTGCTCCGGCCGCGTTGCGGCGAAGGTGTGGTCGATGCTTGCAGGTGTCATGGCCGCTGGTCCGCCCGTGTTTGCCGGGCTGCTGCCCCGCTCCGATCGCCGCAATTGGGAACAGCTTTCCAAATACCGCAAGGGACGCGCGAGATTTTAGGGGAATGTGCTTGCAAGTGTCGCCGGGGTAGGAATTTGCTCTGCCCCCCGGCAATGTCGCAGCAATAGCTTCCTCCGCAGCCATCGGCGTTCCCCATCAACGGATGGTGTCGTGGCTGGCCTGCACTGCCTGCCCGGACGGAAAGCGGCTACCAGCGTCGCGTTGCAGTGGACGCGCAGGGGATGCTGGCCAAGATCGACATGACCATCGCACCCTGCGTCGCGCCGGCCCCGTCCGCGCGTTGCGCCCGGGGCCAGGCCGCCGCGGGCCTCGCCGTCGTCCTGGCCGGCGTCTTGGCGTCCCTCCCCGCCC
>CAXUIQ010000006.1:0-25120 GCA_964250815.1 uncultured Acetobacteraceae bacterium | reverse complement strand
CGCCGGAACGGTAGGGCGCGGTGCGGAGCATCGCGGGCGCCGGGCGGGGGCGGCGGTGGATGGCGCCGGCCGGGCTGGCGACGCGGCCCACGGCGGACCGGGTGCGGCAAGCGGTGTTCGACCGGCTGATGCACGCGCCGTGGGCGGGCCGGGCGGCGGTCGAGGGCGCCCAGGTGCTGGACGCCTTCGCCGGCACCGGCGCGCTGGCGCTGGAGGCGCTGTCGCGCGGGGCCGCGCACGCGACGTTCATGGAAACCGGGCGCACGGCGCTTGCGGCGCTGCGCGCCAACATCGGGGCCTGCCGGGCGGAGGGGCGCTGCACGGTGTTGCCGGCGGATGCGCTCCGGCCGCCGCCGGGCCAGGCGTGCGGGCTGGTGTTCCTTGATCCGCCGTATGGGCAGGGGTTGGTCAGCCCGGCGCTGGCCGCGTTGCGGGCCGCCGGCTGGGTTGCGCCGGGCGGGCTGGTCGTGGCGGAGATCGGGCGGGAGGAGGCGTTGCCGCATCCGGAGCCGATGGACGACCATGCGTACGGGGCTGCGCGCGTAGTGGCGTGGCGCGCGTGACCGAAGCTGGGATGCGGCTCGGATGGCGCGGGCGGCGGCACCCGGGTGCCGGCTCGCCGTCTTCCCGACCCCCCTCGTGTTCGGGCTAGGATGTTCGGTTTGCGTCCGAGGCCTGTGCGCTCCGCAAAGCCGCTATCGCTGGCTCCGGCCAGGTCAGTTCTGCCAGGGACGGCATCGGTACCCCCGCCCGAGGCCGCAGCACGATGTCGGCGATACCCTGTGCATGCACGACCGTGTCATGCAGGAAGCCGTATGCGTCCGGCAACGGGGAGACTTGGCCGTCTTTCTCCGGCTTGCCGACCTCGAACGCTTCCCAAAGCCTGCGCACCAATGCGCCCGGGCTATGGCCGGCGAAAGCCGACAAGCACCAGATGTTCACCTCGGTGTAGATAAGCGGCCGGCATCGGGCCAGCAGCCGCCCCGCGCCGGCCAGCACATCGGGTTCGTGGCCCTCGGCGTCGATCTTGATGAATGCGATGGGCGGCAGGTCGGTCCCGTCCAGGGTCACGGCCGGCACGTCCACCGTCGGCATCGCGCCGCCCGACACATGCCCTGGCCCGACTACGTGCGATCCGGCCCCGAACTGCGCGACATGGAAGCGGAGCGTGCCCGGCGTGTCCGAAACGGCCGCGGCATGAACCTCGACATTGGCGATGCCGTTCCGCTCCAGGTTGCGGCGCAGGAACGCCACGTTGGGCGGCGAAGGCTCGAACGCGATCACCCGTTCCGCCATCCGGGCCAGCAGGATGGTGGATAAGCCGATGTTCGCACCCACGTCGATGACGGTCGAACCGCGGGGGACCTGGCGCGCGATCAAAGCAGCCAGGCCGTCCAGCGCTGCCGCCTGGCCTTCGACCGCCTGGAAATAAGGGTCGTCAGCCGCACCCTCCAGGACGGTCGGCACGCCTCCGAGCTTGACGGATCTGGCCTGCATAGGGCGCGGGCCCGACCGTGACAGGATGCCGCCGATCCAGCCAGATGCTTTGTTCAAAGCCATGGTGCATTCGCCAGATGCGGATTTGTCCTACGTCCTGGCACTCTCGACAAGATGGAGCGGCAACGTGCCGAATAGTTGCAAACGGTGTCGGTGACGGGCGTCAAACTGCGGCAGCCGCGTCCGCCTCCAAGGCCTGCCGGATGCCCTCCAGCTCCTCCTTGACCCGGACCAGCCGGTCCATCGTCAAGCCGGCCGCCTCGGCGATGGCGCAGGGGATGTTCACCGCCCGCGCCCGCAGCGCCCGCCCGGCCTCCGTCAGCTCGGTGCGGACCAGGCGCTCGTCCCTTTTGTCGCGGCTGCGGCGGACCAGGCCGGCCCCTTCCATGCGTTTCAGCATCGGCGTCAGCGTGCCGGAGTTCAGGTGCAGTTGCTCCCCGAGCGCGCGCACCGTCAGCCCGTCCTCCTGCCACAGCACCAGCATGACCAGGTACTGCGGATAGGTCAGGCCCAGCCCGGCGAGGATCGGCGCATACACCTTGCCCAGCGCCAGGGTCGCCGAATACAGCGCGAAACAGAACTGCGACTCCAAGTCGAGGTTGTCGTTGCCCGCTGCTTGCTGCTGCTGCACTGCCGCTGCCACCAGTCCTATGAACCGCTGAACCAATTATAGCCCTGATCCTCCCACCAGCCGCCAGGATAATCGTTGGTGACGAACAGGGCGGCGATGTGCTTGGGGTTCTTGAACCCGAGCTTGGTGGGCACCCGCAGCTTGACCGGGAAACCGTACTTGTCCGGCAGCGGCGCGCCGCGGAAGTCGGTGGCGAGGATGGTCTGCGGATGCAGCGCCGTCGCCATGTCGATGCTGCTGTAGTAGCGGTCGGCGCACTTGAAGCCGACGTAGCGCGCCCTCGTGTCCGCCCCGACCCGCTCCAGGAAGGCGCGGAACGGCACGCCGGACCATTCGCCGATGGCGCTCCAGCCCTCGATGCAGATGTGCCGGGTGATCTGGCTGGCCTGCGGCATGGCGCGCAGCCGGTCCAGGGTCCAGGGCGTGCGGTCCTCGACCAAGCCGGACACCTCAAGCTTCCAGGCGTCGCCGTCCACCTCGGGGGCGTTGTCCTCGGGGTAGTAGGCGTTGAACGGGAAGGGGTCGGTGATCTCGCTTGCGGCGTAGGTGGGCGCCAGGCGGTCCGGGTCGAACAGCCAGGCCTGCACCCGGTCGTTGAACCGCGACACCGCCCACAGCGCCCGGTCCACGGCGTCCCCGTCCGCCAGGTTGCAGCCGGTCAGCATCGTCAGCGCGCCGAGCGACAAGCCCGAACGCAGGAGCAGGCGCCGCTCCACCCGCCGCAGCTCGGGGGCCGCCTGGCGGGCCAGGGCCTTCTTGTCCACGGGATTCACGGGCTGACCTCCTCGACGGGCGCCTCGATGCGGGCACGGCCGGTGATCATCGCCCAGAGCGTGCTTGGGACGACCGCCACCAAGGCCAGATGCACGATGAGGAAGCCGACGATCCCCGCCATGGCGGCGAAGTGGATGCGCCGCACTGCCTCGTAGCCGCCGAGCAGGCCGACCAGGCTTTGAAGCTGCACGGGCTTCCAAAGACCGAAGCCGGACACTGCCGCTGCCGCGATCAGCAGCACCACGACGACGTACAGCAGCCGCTGCACCGCGTTGTAGGCACCGAGCTTGTGGACCAGCCGGAAGGTCAGCGCCTCCTTCAGGTCCCGCCAAACCTCGCGCGGGCCGATGGGCAGGAAGCTGCGCATGAAGTGCCGCCCAGCCAGGCCGTAGGCCAGATAGACCAGGCCGTTGGCGACCAGCAGCCACATCGCCGCCAGGTGCCAGGCAATCGCGCCGCCCAGCCAGCCGCCGAGCGTCGCCCAGCCCGGGAAGCTAAAGCCGAAGAACGGGCTGGCGTTGTAGATCTTCCAGCCGCTCATCACCATGCAGACGATGGCGAAAGCGTTGAGCCAATGCGTGACCCGCACCACGAGGGGATGGATCACCACAAGGGAGACTTGGCCAATTTTGGGGGCAGGCCGGGCGGCGCTCATGCTGTCCTCCAATGCCTACATCGGCGGGACGGTGCCGTTCGCCCCGGCGACCAGGGCATCGGCAGTGACGCTCGCGGCGCCCTTGGGGCTGAACACCACGACGCGGGCGCCGGGCTTGAGCACGCTGTTGTCGGACGGCTTGATGGTCACCACGGGCACGTCGTCCGGCACCACGACGGTCTTGCTGCCGCCCTTGTAGTTGAGGACCAAGGTGCGGCCGTTGGTGGTCTGCACGCTGCCGACCGCGCCGTTGGTCATCGTGTTGCCGCCGCCGGGGAGGTCCCAGCCGTAATGGCCGTCGCCGCTCCCGCGCAGGCTTTCGTCGAAGATCGTGACCTCCAGCGCCTTGAGCGTGCCGTCGGGCTGGGGAGCGGCGGCGATGCCGACATAGGAGTTGGGCTTCACGTCCGAAAGGCTCGCGGCCTCGGCCACCAGCACCTTGGTCTTGGCCGTCAGCGCGACCGGAACGGTCTGGCCGTTGCGCGACTTCGCCTCCAGCGCCTGACCGTTGACGCTGCCGATGGTGCCGCGGGTGACGGTCATGGGCGCTTCCTGCGCCCATGCGGCGCCGGACAGAGAGGCAGCGAGGGCCAGGCTGGTCATGATCGTCTTCATGGGTTTTCCATTACCGTTGCAACGCTCGGGCATCTTATATTGGGTGCCGATCCATGATGCCCAATCAAATCGTGCGCGATCGAACACCTTGTCGGATACCCGGCGCTTGCTGCCCAGGCGGATCAAACCGAAATGCTGCAAGCCCGTTGTCCACCCTGCATGACCAGGAAACAGGAGGACACGATGCGGGCATCAATTCTGGCGGCAGCACTGCTGCTTTATCCCGCCGCGCTTTTCGCGCAGGCGCCCACGCCCGGAAGCAACGGGGGCGGCGATGTCGGGCCGAGCGTGAGCCGGCCCAACGTGCCCTTGGGGACCGCGCCGCCCGGCACGCCCAGCGGGGACACCGCCGGGGACCGGGCCTTGCGCGACGCCGCAGGCCAGAACGTGATCGGCAAGACGGACACCCCGGGCACCGCGGTCCCTGGGGATACCAAGGGCCTCGACGCCGGGGTGCGGAAGTAGGGACGGCCGGTCAGATTTCGCGCTGCTGCATCATCTTCGCCATGTTGTCCGCTTGGCGGATGGCGAGTGAGACGATGGTCAGCGTGGGGTTGCAGGCGGCCCCGCTGGTGAACTGGCTGCCGTCTGAGACGAATAGGTTCTTGATGTCGTGGGTCTGGCCGAACTTGTTGATCACGCCGTCCCGCGGCTTCTCGCTCATCCGGTTGGTGCCCATGTTGTGCGTGCTCGGGTAGGGCGGCGTGGGGATCAGCCGGGTGGCGCCCACGGCGGAATACACGGCCGAGCCTTGCTGCACCGCGTGCGCCCGCATGGCGATGTCGTTCGGGTGGTCGTCGAAGTGGACGCTGGCGACCGGCATGCCGAGCTTGTCCTTGGCCACCGGGTCCAGGGTGATGCGGTTGGTTTCCCGCGGCATGTCCTCGCCGATCAGCCACATGCCGGCCATGTTGCTGTAGTCGTCCATGGCGCTGGTGAAGCTGCGGCCCCAGGCGCCGGGGTCCATGAACGCCGCCATGAACGGGACGCCGAGGGAGACGGTCTCCATCTCGTAGCCGCCGACGAAGCCGCGGCTGGGGTCGTTGCGTGATTCGTCGCGGATGATGCCGGCCATGGTGGTGCCGCGGTACATGTGCACCGGCTTCTCGAAGATGCCGTACACGTTGCCGGTCATGTGCCGCATGTAGTTGCGCCCGACCTGGCCGCTGCTGTTGGCCAAGCCGTCCGGGAACATGCTGGACGCGCTGTTGAGCAGAAGGCGCGGGCTTTCGATGGAGTTGCCGGCGATTGCGACCACGCGGGCCTTTTGCCGGTGCAGCGCGCCGTCCGGGCTGGCATAGACGACGCCCGTGACCTTGCCTTGGTCGTTGTGCTCGATCTTCACCACATGGCTGTTCGGGCGCACCTCCAGGTTGCCGGTGTCCTCGCCCTTGGGGATTTCGGTGTAGAGCGTGGACCACTTGGCGCCGGACTTGCAGCCCTGGAAGCAGAAGCCGATCTGCTGGCAGGAGCCGCGGCCGTCGCGCGGCTGGCTGTTGATCGCCATGCGGCCGGTGTGGACCTCCTTGTAGCCGATCTTCCGGGCGCCCGCTTCCATGACGCGGAAGTTGTTGTTGCCGGGCAGCCCGGGGATGCCGTTGGTGCGGGTCACGCCCATCTTGTCCTCGGCCTTCGCGTAGTAGGGCGCGAGTTCGGCCAAGGTGATCGGCCAGTCCAGCAGGTTGGCGCCGGGCAGCGCGCCGTAGGTGCTGCGGGTCTTGAACTCGTGCTCCTCGAACCGCAGGCTGGCGCCGGCCCAGTGCACGGTGGAGCCGCCGACCGCCTTCACGACCCAGGCCGGCAGGTTCGGGAAGTCCTTGCCGACGCGCCAGGTGCCGGAGGTCGTGCGCATGTCCTTCCAGGCGAGCTGGGCGAAGCTCGCCCATTCGTCATTGACGAAGTCCGCCGATTCATAGCGGTCCCCGGCCTCCAGGATCACCACCTTGACGCCTTTCTGCGCCAGCTCGTTGCCGAGCGTGCCGCCGCCGGCGCCGGAGCCGATGATGACGACCAGGCTGTCGTCGTTCAGGTCGAATTGTGCCATCGTAAGCTTCCCTTTAGGCAGTCGGCAGCCAGTTGATGTCGTCGAAGCCGCGGGCCAGGTAGCCGCCGTACTCGGCGGACGATCCCTCGTAGCCGAACTTCGGCCAGATTTCCGGCTGGTTGTAGAGCGACACCACCAAGTCCGCCCGCAGCGTCTTGAAGAACTTCGTGTGCTCGACCGCGCGCAGCAGCGCCACCCGGTCGCTCTCCCAGGCGACGCCCAGGTAGGGGCTGCCGTGGGCATCCTGCGCGTCCGCATCGAGGCGGGCGACGCCGTCCGTCAGCATCGCCTTGACCGCATCGTCCTTGCCGGCCTTGGCGTCCCAGGGCGTCACCGCGCGCACGTAGAACACGTCGCCGATGCGGTCGTGCGGGAAGATGTCGCGCGCCGCCTTGACCAGCGTCGCCATGGTGTGCGGGGCGATGGCCTTGGCGTCCTGCGCCCAGGCCGCGCCGGCGCTGATCGTGGTGCCGGCGATTGCCGCGGCAGGGACGGCGGCGCCGGTGGTGCGCAGGAAGCCGCGCCGGCTGAACTGCGTGCGGCGGTCGATCTCTCTCATGGACAGGTCCTCCGTTGCTTGGTTGGGTCAGCCAAAACGCCCGTGCCGCTGCAGCACCTCGATGCTGTAGCCGTCAGGGTCCTTGACGAAGAAGAAACGCCCGAGCAGCGCGCCGTCCCGCTGCAGCTCGCGGATCGGGCCGGGCGCGCCTCCGGCGGCCTCCATCCTCGTCCGTGCGGCGTCGAGGTCATCGACCGCGACGGCGAGGTGCCCGTAGCCGTCGCCGAGGTTGTACGGCTCGGTGCGGCCATGGTTCACGGTCAGCTCCAGCTCGAAGGCGGAGGCCGGGTCGCGCATATAGACCAGGGTGAAGCTCTCGAACGGGTAGCGATCGACGATCTCAAATCCCATGGCGCCCCGGTAGAACGTCACGGCCCGGTCCTCGTCCAGCACGCGGATCATCGAGTGGATCGGCTTGGCCATCAGTGCTGCTCCTTGAGGTAGGCGATGATCGCCTGGCGCACCTCCGGCCTCGCCTGGCGATAGCCCATGACGCCGCCCTTGATCACCGCCTGCGGGTTGGTGAGGTAGGGGTCGAGGTGCGCCTCGTCCCACGTCCAGTCTGCATCGGCGAAGCCCGGCGAATACTTGTAGCCCGGCACCGTGCCCGCCTTGCGGCCATACACGCCCGCAAGGTTCGGACCTTGACGCACCTCCCCGGGCGTCAGCGAGTGGCAGGTGCCGCATTGGCGGCGGAACAGCGTCGCGCCGTCCGGCGCTTCCGCTTGGGGACCCGGCTGCGCATAGGCTGGCACGGCCAGCCCCAGCACGGCCAGGAAAAGGATCGGTCGCGTCGTCGCCTCCCTCAGTCACTCTCGGCGCCCTGTCGGGCCTGTTGGCCCCTGGGCTGCCTTAGCATCCAGTATTAGCATGGAGGGATTTTTGGCAATATTGCCGGGCGCGGCCCTGCGATCACGAAGGGCGGCAGGCGCCGGCGCCCGAGGGCGTCACTCGCCGCGGAACATGCGCTCGTTCAGGAGGTAGCGCAGGCCGCGGCTCCAGGACTCGTCCGTGTTGCCGCGGATATCGACGCTTTCGGCGCGCAGCGTCCGCCCGGTGCTGGCATCCTCCACCACGAGGTTCAGGTTCAGGATCAGGTTGCTGACCTTCTGCACCCATCCGTATGCCACCTGCTGGGCGCCAAGCTGGCGCGCCAGGTCCAACTCGCAGCCGTTGCAGCCGCGGATCGAGTCCACGCCGGCCAGCCGGTCCTGCACCGGGCTGACATCGACCACCTCGAAATGGTCGCGCAGCCCGGTCTTGAGTTGCTGGTCAAGACGCTGGAGCCGCGCCAATTCCTCTGGCGTCGAGGGGGCGGGCGACGTGTTGGTCAAGGCGAAGTCGAACACCGCGACGGTTGGCAGGGTCTTCGCCATGGCCGGGCCAAATGGCGCGGCAAGCACGCATGCCAGGAGCAAAGGCTTCATCCGGTTTCGGTCTCCCCTTCGACTTGGCCCCTGAGCACGGACAGTTTCATGGTTATCCGTTGGGTTCAGCATTGACAACAGGCTTCCGGGGCAGCGTCGGCACGGTTCGCGCAGATGCGGTCCGGGGATGGGCTGGGCGGCGCTGCCCACATCGCCGGGCCATCATGCAGCACGCCGTTGGGTTCAAGGGGCGCCAACACCGGGCCGCGGCGGCGGCCGCCCTACCCGGGCGGGTCCACTGCCCCCAGCGGCGGCACGAAGTTCATGGGCCACTGGCCGATGCCTGCGACGGACGCGTTGCCGCCTCCACGCCCTTTGAAGGCCTATGTTGCTAAGAGCCTTGGGTGCCGCAATTGGCGGACGCTGCAGGAGTTGACGAGCGGACCGTGTTGGCAGGCGTCGGAGCGAGGGGGCTGGCGTGCCTTCGGCAGCTTCGCCCCGCGAACCCGCCGAGGTGCAGGTCGTCCCAGAACTCCGCGGCGGCAATGCGCTGGATCGCCGCCTCGGCCGGAGCTTGGGAGCCGTGCAGGACGAGGATCAGGACCGCCAGGACCTTGAGGATCGGCGACAGCCGCAGCCTTGGAGGCGGCGGGCCGGCCAGCATGACCAGGACCATCGCGCTGGCGACCCCGATCACGCCGGCCAGCACGACATCCAGGCCGGTGTGCAGGCGCAAGACCAGGCGGGACAGGCCGATGGCGGTTGCGACCCCGGCCGAGATCAGGATCGTCCACCGCCAATCGCCTCCCTCCCGCCGCACCATCAGTCCGAAGAACCCGCCGGCCGCTGCTGCGGCGCTGGCGGTGTGCCCGCTCGGACTGTGAAGCCCCTCGGCCCAAAGCGAACCGCAGAAGAGGCAGGCCAGCTTGAGCAGCAGGATGCTGACCCAGGTGCAGGCGAGAACGCTGCTCCAGGCAAGCGCGCCGCGGTGCCAGCCCGCAGCGGCGAAGCCGACCGCGACCGCGATGGCGCACGGGATCAGCACCGCCTGATCCGCGAAGTCCGTCACGAAAGCTGCGACGGTCAAAAGGCGAGACCTTCCGAACGGCTCGTCATGCCGGTCTCCGGACGCAATCGCAATCTACGGCGCAGGGTGCCAGCCGCCCCCGCGACCCGGGGCAGCCGTCGCGCCGAGGCCGTTCGCGGCTGCGCGCACCGTGGGACCCCGATGCCGTCCAGGCCAGGTCCGGCGCCGCTTGCACGGCGTTGCCGATGCAGGAGGCCGTCCACGCGACCTGATCGCGTGTCATCCATGCGAAAGGTATCCGCCGCGCAATGCCTTGCCCAGGATGGCGGGCATTTGCCGAGTCAACTCCTGGACGATCAGTTGAGCGCTTCTGCGGCTGTCGATCAACAGGCCCGCCGCACAGCGCAGGTCGTGGTCCTTGATCGCGTCGGTGAATGCCCGGTAATAGTAGCAGCGGTCCAGCACTGTCTTGTGACGCCGTATCGCGTCCACAAGGGCCGGGTCCTCCGAGATTTTTGGATCGGCAAGAAGTTCAGACTCCATCTGGCGGATGCGCATCAAGTCATGCGCGCTCTGCTGTTCAGTGAGCGACCCGGGGTGGATGGCATAGCAATACATCGTCTCAGGCAACAGCCACCAACGGGCACCATGGGTGAGGCAGCGGACGTACAACATGAAATCTTCGGCGAAGCGGTTGCGCTCGTCATAGGCGATCCCGTTCTCGCGCAGGAAACTGGTCCGCAGCAAAGGTTTCAGGAACCCGTAGCTGACGCGCGGCATCCGCGGCGAACCCACGTTCCGGGCAATGAACTCGGCGGTGGTCAGTTCCGCCGGCTGGGACAGCAACGCCGGCGGGATCATCGCGACACCCGCGGCCTGGCCGCTTGCCTTGCAAAGCAAGATGTTGTCGGCAACCATGTCGGCGCCCACTCGGTCGGCTAGATCAAGCAGCTTCGCGAGGCGTTCGGGGAGGTAGTTGTCGTCAGCATCGAGCAGCGCGATCCATTCGCCTTCCGCCGCCGCGATGCCCCGGTTGCGTGCGGCTGCCGGCCCGCCGTTTGCCGGCTGGCGCAGCAGCTTGATCCGCGGGTCCGCTTTGGCGGCTTCGGCAACGATTGTCGAGGTTCCATCGCTGGAGGCGTCGTCAACCACGATGATTTCCAGCCTGTCCTCGGTTTGCATGCGGACGGAGGAAATCGCCGCATCAATCGTGGCTTCCGCATTGAACGCTGGGATGACGACGGAAACCCGAAGTGTCCCGGCTCCTTGAGGAGCCTTGGAGACCTGCGAGAAAGCTGGCGTATGCGCGCGCTGCTCCGGGTAAGAACCCCGCTCCAAAGACGTCAAAGGGCAGCCTCCTTGTTCAAAGCACAGGAAACGCTGCGTTGTTTTGCGATCCCATAGAAAATTGCTGAGCGAATATGCGCGCAGGATCTTGGGTAACGGCGAGACCTCAACAGCAGCGAGCCGACTATGCTCCCAAGCTCAGGACTGGACGTATATTCTTAATCCCGTCCATCCTCACGCACCCACTTCCGGACGATCGGCGGCAGCGGGTCGGTCCCCATGTCAAGGATGTCCTGCAACAACGGTGCCATCCGCCACTGCCCGCGCACAAGCCTTTGCAGCCCGCGCGTCGAGAACAACTCCTGCCAAGGGTAGTAGCCCACGTTGCCCAGCGTCACCGGCTGGTCGCTTGGGACGGGCAGGCCCGGTCGCACGAAATCCAAGCCGCTGAGCCGCGCCGCCGACATGCGGTTGAAGAACCGCGGATTGCACTCAAGCATTTTCATTCTGCAAGCTTGATCGTCGTAGCGCGCATCGAAGTTCGCAACGCCAGAGAAGCCTGTGGCGGCGACGATCTTTTGCGTCATGGCAAACAGGTCGTCACGCGGTCGGAACTCGGTCGCAAGGAACCGTCCGACCCCATAGCCGGGGTCGAGTTGGCTTGGGCAAACCCAGGAAACCCAGTGCTTGATGACGCCGTCCTGGGCAAAAACGCTTATCGCCCAGTCCGTGCCCTCGATATACTCTTGGACGATCACCGACTGCTCGCGATCAGCGTAATGCTTGCTCCACTCCTCGGCTTGCGTTCGGTTCCGGAGGATGGAAATGCCTCGTTGCCCATAGGAATTCACCGGCTTGGCAATGACGGGGTAACCCAGATTGCGCTCGACGGCTCCAATGTCGAACTCGGCCCGTCGCTCAACGAAAAGGGACTCCGGAACCGCGACACCGGCGGCTTCGCACAGCTTGTAGAACGTCCACTTGTCGTTGAGGGTGGCCAGCGTGTCCGCGCCGGCCATCGGGAACACCGGAGCGAGCAAGCGCTCCCTGATCCCTGACAAGAACGCCAGGCTCTCAACGTCGCTCGCGATGACGCTGTGCAAGCCGATCTTCAGGTGCAGGTCATTGATGATGCCAAGCACGTGGTCGGGATTAGCCGAAGCGAGATCCTCTGCGGCATGCACCACCTTGCAGCGGCGCGAGTAGCTGAGCGACGCCGCCCGCCGGTCATGCACGAGATAAACGCGCGCGTTCACGGCTTTGAGCGAGCGCAGGATGTTGTATCCCGTACGCCCAAAGTGGCAGATCAGCACAATGTTCAGGGGCGCCGGGCGCCGGCTTCGAATTGTGCTCACCGGTTCGCGTAGCGGCTCAGACCGTCTTTGGCCCAGCAGTCCCCGTGCGAGAGGATGGTCGGCAGCGATCGTCCCGTCTTCACGGAGTTGCTTCATGGGAAGTGGTTGCATGGTGTTCAAACCGATGTGAAAAGAGTGAAGGGGCCGGCTGGCGAGGTAACGCCCACGTGAAGCGTTTAGCATGCATTCCACATCACAGAAGCGTTGAGCATGCGTTCCACATCGCAATGGACTCTTGGAACGCCTTCAGCTTAGCCACCACATTTGTTGCACCAGAACCATTCTCCAAAACTGACGAAGACGGGTTTCGCTTGAACAAGCAAAACCTGTCGCGACAGCAAATGCTGGCTAGAACAAGCGAAACTTCTTTGACTGTCGCAAAACATCCTGATAACAAGGTGGTTGCAGGGCGTGGTTCCAGTATCAGCCTGGTCCTAATCGTTCGCTTGCCTGGCTTCACACCCAAAATTGTCGATATCATAACGAATGTGTAAGGGCCTCTGCTGCATCCGTCTTGAGCTAAACGATCTAGGCCGCACCGCTAAATGGACTAGCCGTGCGAGTTGGCGGACCTGTGTGGCTTTTGCGGCGGCCCGCCCCGCGCAGAAGGAAACTTGAGCGTCTCGCGGCTCGGTCCGTCATGGGCCATGGCTTGGCGGAAGCATGGCGCGTCGAGACTGCGCCCGCCCGTCATGATTGATCGGGATGCCTCGCACCCAAGGCCTCGGAACAGCCTGCCGGCTTGGCGAAGGCCCAGGGTCGAACCGGCATCGCCCTGGGCGGCGCGGCGGGCGCCAGGCTGCTGCGCTGCCTGACCATGCCGGCGAGGCCGATACGGTGCTGCGCCTGGTCCGCCGCCCGCCCTTGCCCGAGGTGGAAGCGCCGCGGGGAGTCGCGGCCACGGCTGCGCCGGCTCCGACCCGCTGCGAGCGGACGTTCCGATAGCAGCAAGAACCGCGCAAGGTCCGGGAGAACCACGAACCGGACACTGCTGGCGAAGTTGGAAGGGGTTCGGCACAGCGTGGATTTTCACGGTGCGTGCTGCAAGCACCGTCTTTTTGGAGACCCACGGCGTCGCTCCGTCCTGCTCCGTCTGCGGCAGTTCCCACGTCCACGTCCGCTGTTGCGCACGCTGTTTTCCGGCGCGGCAACCCCTGTCTGCGCTTGCGTGACGCACTTGTGCGCTTGCGTGACGCACTTGGGCCAATATTCGTGGACCAGCAGTTTGCTGCGTTGTTCCCCAGCCACGGGCGGCCGGCCGAAGCGCCGTGGCGTCTCGCTTTTGTGACGCTGCCGCAGTTCGCTGAAAATCTGTGCCCCATGATCCGGAGATGCACCACGCCAAGAAGCGCCGGCGCAAACCCTTCGGGCTTCGCATCGACCACGTGGATCGGCTACAAGGTGCACCTGACGGGAAACCTGCGACGACGAGCGGCCGCACCTGATCACCCACGTCGAGACGACGCCCGCGCCGGTCGTGAACCGCGACGCCCTGCGGGCGGTGCACGGAGCGCTTGCCGCCAAGGGTCTGCTGCCAGGCAAGCACCTGGTGGACACGCGCAAGTCCACAGGATTTCGCAGGGCTGCGTGGATGCGGACCAGTTGGGGGCCAGCATGCGCCGCCACGGCGTCGAGCTGATCGGGCCGACGCCCAAGGATCATCAATGGCAGGCCAAAAACCGAGGGCGCCTTCACCGTGCGGAACTTCAAGCCCAACCGGGCCGGGCAGGCCGCGACCTGCCCGACCGGACACAGCGGCCAAACCTGGGCCGCCACCCGCAACCAGGGGCGGACGGTCATGCGCATCCGCTTCCCGGCGACCAACCGCAAGCCGCGCGCGCTGAAGCCGCGCCGCACCCGCGCCCCACGCCGCCTGCTCACGCCGCGGCGGCAAAAGGAGCACGAAGCGCTGCAAGCGGCCCGCGCGCGCGAGACCGGACGATCGCCTGCCGCCGAGCACCGACGCCGCGCCGGCATCGAAGGCACGTTGTCGCAAGGCGTGCGGGCCATGCGGCTGCGCCGCGCCCGCGATGTCGGCCTCGCCAAGAGGCGCTTGCAGCACGTGCCTACGGCCGCGGCCATCAACCTGTCCCGCATCGATGATTGGCTCTCAGGCGCACCACGCGCACGCACGCGCCAGTCCGCCTTCGTCCGCCTCATGGCCCAACCAGCCTGGGCCTGACAACCTCGCCAGCGGTTTCCGAACCAGTGGCAATCCCAATCCTAGGCAGCTTGGGCGGGGATGCCCTGCAGCAGCCCCGCGGCGATAGCCGCTTTGACCATGGCGTCGAAGCGGCCCGGCAGGCCTTCCGACTGCTTCAGCAGAGCCGTCACCAGCTTGGCCGTCGAGCGCAAGCCACAAGTTGCGCTCACCCGGCGGTGGAACAGCTCCCAAGCGTCCTCTTCGCTTAGTGCCGGAAGGGCCAGGCACGCTGGGCTGGCCTCGCGCAGCCAGTCTGCGGCGGGACCGTGCAGGGAGGCCCATGGCTCTGAGCGTCCAACGAAAACCCACTGGATCGATGCCGTTTTGCCGGGCATGCGGCTGAGCAGTTCGAGGTAGGTCAAGCTTCCCGGCGGTCTGGCTTCCACTTGGTCCACCACCAGGACGAGACGGCGCTTTAAGTGTTGCCGCCGATGGGACTGCTGGCGAGACGACGCGAACAGCGCGCGGAAAGCCGGCTCGATGCCGCCCTGCATGTCATCCAGGCGAAGCACCTGCCGCTCAGGTTCGGCGAGGTGCGAAAGCGCCGCTGCAAGGATGGTCGTCTTTCCAAGGCCGGCCGCACCCGTCAGCAAGACGCACGGGGACGTGCCCAGCAAAACGGCCAGCAGGGCATCGTGGACTTTCGCCTGTGTGCCAGTCAGTCGAATGCCATAATCCGCGTTGCCTGCGGTGCCAATTGGATCAAGCGGTCGGTTTCGCAGGTGGCAATGTGGCAAAAGGTTGAACACAACACCTCCCGTCGCCACCAGGCTTGAACGCCAAGGCGTGTCCATTCAAGTGGTCAGACGCACAAGCCGCGGCGAGCATCGGAGCGCCAAGTCATGCGAGCGCGCATGAACATCCATGGCCTCAGGCTTCGGCCAGCCTCCCGGGCGACATCGCCTCGACCGCCTTCTCCGGTTGACGCATCCGGTCCAGGCGCTCGCCCGCGGCGAGTGCGATGCTGCCGATCCAAGTTCTTGCGCCCACGTAGGACGCGAGATCAGTGTGCGCCGTCGTGAACTTATACTTGTATTGTTCCTCACCGCAGAGGAAATCAACCTCCGCCATCCCGTGATTGAATGCCCAGATGAGGTACTCCACCATGACCAGCGTCCCGGGCGAGGCGCGATCGAATGCGGGATCGTAGGCTGCGAAGAACGCCTGCATGCGAAGCCCGCTCACGATGTTCAACGATCCTGCCACAACGGTCTCGCCACAATGGATGCTGAATACCTGGAGAACCTTCTGGCGGGCGAGTTCCTTGATCAAAGCGCGCAAGACGAGCGCGTCGTTGTCCAAAATCTCGTTCTTCTGCCCCGTGCTGACCAGCCATTCCTGTTTAAGGGCGATCATGCGTTCAAGCACTGCGTCGGCAGCATGGCCGGCCTCGCTGACCCGCACGGAAACCGGACCCGTCTCGCCCAGGATGCGCATGCCACGCGTGTGGTTGTTCCGAGCCTTCTTGTTGAGGGACCGGAACCAATCATGGCCGTTGGCCCCGCCGCCGCCGACCTGCAAGCTCCTTGCCGACCGATGACCCGGCTTCAGCCGCAGCGACCGCGACCAACCGGTGAACAGCGCGCCCACCGCCGCATCTGGACGGACGTGGCTCAGATAAGCGACGTCGAACCCGGCCGAAGCCACCACGGCCGCCCAAACCGTCTCAAGCGCCCGCCACCCGACGCTTGGGTCCGGATCGGCGATCGCATCGCAATAGTCGCTGCAGTCCTTTGCCGCCCATTCGAGGACGCGGACGCCACGGTGCCGGCGCGTGATGAACGGCATCGCCGCCAGGAGCTGGCCGTCAGCCCAGCACAGGCCGACGCGCAAACGGGATTGGTCGCCAGGCCGCCGCGACCCGAACCAGGCCATGATCCAACCGTGGCTTTGGAATACGCTCCGGCTGCTGCGGTTCCACAACGCATCCCAAGCCGGGCCGACCTCCACCAAACGGTCAAGGCTCGTGACGATCTCAGCCTGAGTAGTCATGCGACGTGGTCCTTTTGGCAAGGAATGATCCCAAGCTGGGCGATGCCGAATCAGGCCGGAGCGGCTGCATGCGGCAGCGCCCCTGGCGGCTTCAGGCCCAAGAGCCGACCAACATTCCGAAGAGGCAAGTAAAGCCTGGAGGCGGACTGATGTCCTTCGTCCTCCAAACCCAGACCAAACGGAAAACCTCCATCAAGCTTCGGAACGTCATCTCCTAGCAACAATGCAATAAAAAGCAGAGTGGAAAGAAGAACGGCTTCGTGTGCGGGCAGGTGGCCTGCGTCGCCGAATGGCACTATCAAAACAGCGTGGTTTGCGCGGCTGCACGCAATCGTGATTAGAGAGGCGGACGGCATAACCACCAGCAGCACCAGAAGTTTCCGCAAACGCCAAACTGGAAAACCGGCACACGCAGAAGCACGCGCCAAGGTGTCGATTGGAGCCATGAAGCTGGAAGGTGTTCTCGATACGGCGGGATGCAAGAACACTACAGCCGCAGCCACAACAACCGGAAGCGGCGGGAGAGCTGAAACATGGCCAGTTGATCCAGCCAACTGCTTTGGAACCACGTCCATCATGGTCGCAACTAAGCCTGACATCGAATGCACTCTCAAAATGCGACCGTTAGCGTTATAATATCTTTAAACGTCTTATAAAACAAAGAGACCGTTGGAACTACTTGGACTAAGCCTTTGACCCAGACCGTGCGGCTCAAGATACATGGGCCAGACTCACGCTACAGCTACGTCGATGTTTCGCCGGGGTTATGATTTCCAAAGGAAAGCAGCGCTCCGCATGCCGAGGTGGCCAAATTTATGTCGAGTATGAAGCAGCTTGCGGCCCAAGTCTCGGGGAATGATGAGGTAAACCGCATCCATGCCTTGACCTCCGCAAGCTTCCCGGACGCCGGCCATCCGCTGCGCAGGCCCTGGGGAGATCAGGCGCGCAAGCCGTCGGAGAACGTCCGGAGGCTTCGCGGAGGCAGGGTGCTTCAGACCGGCAGCAAGCATGGCGCCGCCTCACACGAGCGCCGGGCAGACCTGGCCATCTGCCGGGACTTCGGTTTCGGGACCATCAAGGCGGTCCTGCGCCGCCGTTTGACGCCACAATGCCGGATCCTGCTATGCCTCGACGAATTGCCGCCGGACGCGCGCATGGTGCACCGGGTCGTTCTTGCTGGCGTCGATGCAGTGCTTGTGCATTCCGATGCGCTGGCCCGGGCGATCCATGCGTTTGGCGTGCCGGCATCGCGGATCGTCTTGTCCAACAGCCGCAGCGATTCTCCGATGTCTGACCTGCCGGCGCGGCCGCGGGCGGGCGGTGAGGTCCGCCAGATCGTTCACGTCGGCGATTTGGAGCCGGAGGCGGGCGTGGCCGACTTCCTGCTCTGCGTTGCGGCATGGGCTGAACGCAACCCGCATCGCCGCATCGGCGTCCGGTGGTGCGGCGAGGGCTGCCTTCGCGGCGTGCTGGAAGCGCAGCCGTTGCCGCCCAACGTCCGGCAGTTGTTCAGGGGCCGGATCACGCGGCACGAATTGGCGGCGACGTTCCTCGACTGCGACATCCTTGCCTTGCCGGCCCTGACCGATCCCTGGGACGACGTGGTGCCGGAAGCATTGATCGCGCAGGTGCCGGTGCTCGGCAGCATGCAATCCCGGGCCGTCTCCGACCTGGTCGTCCATGGCATGACGGGCTGGGTGTTCGACCCTTTCAAGAGTGGAGCGATGGCTCGCGCCGTCGAGTTGGCGCTGAACACCTCGCCCGACGAGCTGGACCGGATGCGCGCTTGCGCCGCCGAACGGCCCAAGCCCTTGCGACCGGGTTTGAACGAACGGATCTGGCGCGCCATGCGGCTGGAAGGCGCAGGCCCGGACTTCGACCCGGCATCGCTCGGGTTGGCGCTTTAGCATGTCGAACATCGGACTGAACGGGACCGACGACATGCTGGGCTATGGTCCCGCCTTGCCGCATGCCGCGCAGGCTTGGAGACAGGCCAAGGCAGGTGCCCGCGCGTCGTCCTCGATCGCAGATCCCTTGCGGCTTCTGGTGGACGGCATGTGGGTGGCGGACGCCCTGGTCGTGCTGGCCGCGGCGGCAGTCGCCAACCTGCTGCGCCAAGGGTTCACGCCCATTCCGCTTGAGGTGTTCTCCACGGCGCTGCTTGCCGCGGTGCTCACGGTCAACGCGATGCATATGTCCGGCGCATATGGCAAAGCATTGAGCGAAGCGTTCGCCGCTCAGGTCGGAAAGGCCGTGCGCGCCTGGTCGCTGGTCTTCACCATCCTGCTGATCCTTGGCTACCTCACCAAGACGTCCGAGATCTATTCCCGGCTTTGGATCGTAAGCTGGTATGGCCTGGCGCTCTGCGGCTTCGCCTCGCTTCGTGCGTGGAGCATCTCGCAGACCAAGCGGTGGCGGCGCCAGGGCCGGCTGGCGCGGACGGTGGCCATCGTCGAGTTGGGCGAAGGCGGGCGGGGCAGGGGCTTGGTCCGCCGCTTGCAAACCCTCAACCCCGGCGAGTTCCATCTTGTCGGCCTGTTCTCCGAAGAACGCACGGATGCGCAGCGCAACGGCATCCAAGACCTCATCGCCCTTGCGCAGTTGTTCCGGATCGACGAAGTCTTGGTGGTCGTCTCCGGTCAGGGCGGCGCCGAGCTGTCCGGCGCCCTCCGCAGGCTCGGCACCATTCCAACAAACGTGCGGATCTGCCCTTGGGTCGCCGAGTTGGGCTTGCCGGTCCGCGACGTCGGCCTGTTCATGCAAAGCCCGATGCTGACCATTTACCGCCGGCCGTTCACCAGTTGGAGCCGCATCGTCAAGCGGGCGGAGGACCTGATTCTGGGTACGGTGGCGACCGCGCTGCTCGCGCCGGTGATGCTGCTGATTGCGATTGCGGTGAAGCTTGACAGCGCCGGGCCGGCGCTGTTCCGCCAGCAGCGCCTCGGCTTCAACAACAACGTCATCACGGTCTTCAAATTCCGCACGATGAAGCACCCTCCGGCACCCGAGGCCGGAGTGCCGCAAGCGCAGCGCGGCGACCCGCGGGTGACCCGCCTTGGCCGCATCCTTCGACGCACGAGCTTGGACGAGTTGCCGCAACTCCTCAATGTGCTGAGCGGCGCCATGTCGCTCGTCGGCCCGCGTCCGCATGCCTTGGCCCATAACGAGCAATATGCAGAACTGATCGACGATTACCTCGGGCGCCACCGCGTGCAACCGGGCATCACTGGTTGGGCGCAGGTCAACGGCCTGCGTGGCGAGACTGATACGCTCGACAAGATGCAGCGGCGCGTGGAATTCGACCTGGCCTATATCGACAACTGGTCAGTCCTCATGGATCTCAGGATCATGATACTGACGGCGCTGTCGCTGGTTTTCGACCGGGACGTTTACTGAGCGGTATATACGGACGTGCTTGTGCCGGCCCTTGCCCACCCGCATCGGGGCAGGCCGCAGCCCAAGGATGCGGCTTGCCTGACCCTGGCCGAGCCGTGGTGGAGAGCGCCGCGTCTGCTGGCGGTGAGACGGCGGCGCTTCGTGACCTGGGTCGGAGGCTGCGCACGCCGTCCGGCGCACAGCCGCGTGCCGGAACACGCACGAACACCTGTTGTCTGGAGCTGCAGGCGCCGCGCCTCGCGCCGGCCCGACCTTGCAGCCGCGCCCAACTTCGCACCCACTCGGCGGAGGCATCGCTCGGAAAACAGCGCTCCAAGCCGGGCAGATCGTGGCTGGAACCGATCCGTTCTTGCAGGCACGCAGCAGCAGGCAGGCACATCGTTGCGGCTCTGTTGTGTGTTCAGATCATTCTTGTCTTCGGGCCGGATGCCGCGGACACTGGAGCTGTGAAGGAGCATGGGCATGGAGACATGGGCATAGCGCAGCCAGGGCTTGCAGCGGGCGCAGATGTGGCTTCGCTTCTGGCCAAGGCTGAAGCCGCAGGGCAGGTCGGGCAGTTCGAGGCCGCGCGGGACGCCTATGCGAGCGCCCTGCGGGCCATGGCCGCGTCCGAGCCGCCCACGCTGCGCGTCCGCACGCTTGGAGGCCTGGGCTGGACGTTGCGCCGCATGGGCGATCCGGCGGCGGCGCTGCAATGGTACGAGCAGGCGTTCGCCACCCAGCAGCGCGCCGACCGCGGCAATCGGGCGGGAATGGCCACCTTGCACGCCGTCATCGCGGAAGCCTTGATGGCGCTCGGACGCTTCGACGAGGCGTTGGCCGAGCATGAGGCCGTCCTTGCGCTTGGCGGCGACGCGGACCTGTCCCGCGCCGGCACCTTCGCCATGGCCGGGGAAGCGGCAGCGCGCGCCGGTCGCTACGGCGATGCCCGGACGCATCAGGAAGCAGCCCTCGCCATCATGCGCGAGCTGCTGCCCCCAGGCGATCCGCGCATTGCCGATGCGCTCAGCAAGCTGGGCTACTCGCTGCTGCAACTGGAGGAGTGGGAGGCGGCCGAGGCTGCGCTTCGCGAAGCCGTGGCGGGCGTTCCTGGGCACAACCCCGTGACCAAGAACCTGGTGCACGTCCTCGTGAAACAGGGGCGCCGGGAGGAAGCCCACGCGCTGGCCCGGGAAGCCTACCGGCAGCAAAGCTTCTTCATCCTGCCGCCGCCGGCCCACTCCGCCGGCACGCTCCTGATGCTGACGTCGCTCGAAGGCAACATCCCGACGGAGCACCTCCTGCCGCGCCTGCCCTTGACGGTGGCGGACTGGCACGTGGACTTCTCCAACGCGGCGCACGAGGCCCGCCTGCCGCACTACGATGTCGTGCTGAACGCGGTCGGCGACGCCGACGTGGGCGGGGCAGCCTTGCGCTGCGCCGAGGCATTCAAGCAGCGCTGCGCCGTTCCGGTGCTGAACGACCCGGCGCACGTGCTCCGCACCAAGCGCCACATGGTCGGCAGCCTGCTCGCCGGCATCCCCGGCCTCGTGGTGCCGCGTGCGGTGCAACTGGCCGGCGCCGGGCTGCAAGCGGACGCTTCGCTGGACCCCCACGGCCTGTGGTTCCCCGTGCTGCTGCGCACTGCCGGCAAGCACGGCGGCGAAAGCGTGCAGCGGGTCGGGGACGCGGCTGAGCTGGCCGCTGCCGCGTCTGGGCTTGAGCCGGAGGCGGCCGTTTACCTAACGCAGTATCACGAATATGCCTCGCCGGACGGGCTTTACCGCAAGTACCGCGCGATCTTCGTGGACCGGGTGCCGATGCCCTATCACCTGGCGATCTCGCCCCATTGGCTGGTGCATTACTTCTCGGCCGAGATGGAGGATGACGCCCGGATGGCGGAGGAGCAAGCCTTCCTGGCGGACATGCCGGGCGCCGTCGGCCCGGTCGCCGCCGCGGCCCTGGCCGCCATCGCGCAGCGGCTCGACCTTGACTATTGCGGGGCGGACTTCTCCCTGCTGCCGGATGGGCGCGTGCTGCTGTTTGAAAGCAACGCCACCATGCTGGTCCACCCGGAAGCGCCGAACAGCCGGCACGCCGGCAAGAACCCGTTCATCGACCGCATCCTCGTGGCCTTCGAGGCAATGGTGATGGGCCGGGCCGGGCTTCCAGCCCATTTGCCGTCGCGTGCGTAAGCGGTCCGAACCGGTTTCCCCAGCGGCGCAGCCAAGCGTGACCTGGTTTGGAGGCGCGTCGGACCGCCGCGCCAACTCGGCCAACGCCCTCCCGCCTTTCACAGCCGCCAAGGCCACCTTCGCCTTGAAGGCCGGTGTGTGGCCTCGGCGTAGCCGCTCGCCCGTCGTCTCTCCTGTTTCGCAGCCATCCTGGTTGCCGCCAGGCAGGAACTCCGCCCATCAAACCTGTGCAGGTTTCCGGAGCCGCCTCACCTGCAGGGCAGCGCGCAGGCCGCTTTCCTTGTTGATGCCGGCGGGCAGCACCATCAGGGCGCCCTTGTTGAAGATGATCTGCGATTCAAGGCCCATCTCGCGCATGGTGGCCAGCGCCTTGCCTTCGTTCGGCTTTCAGCTCGCGACGATGACCCGGCCGGCCGAAAGCGGCGACGCCCCGGCCGCGCGCAGCCGCTCGGCGAACTCCGGCGGCGGCGGGGGCGCCAGCATGCGCTCCTCCTTGGTCGCCGGGCGGTAGAGCACGGCGCCGTTCTCGGCCACCACCATGTCGAACAGGTCCACGCGCGGCAGGACGCGGAGCAGGTCGTCCAGCTCCCGCCCGGTCACCACGATCAGCCGGCGGCTTGCGCCGCGCAGGCGGTCGAGCGTGGCGAGCGTCGCTTCCTCGACTTCGCCATGGTGGGCGATGGTTCCGTCGTAGTCCGTGGCGAGCGCGACGTAATGCATGGCATCCCACAGCAGCCGCCAGCCCCGCCCACCCGCGACGATTCCGCGTCAGAGCCGTTGGAACCCGCGCCCTTCCCGGCGCTTATGTGCCCGACGCCGCCATGGAGGACGGGAATGGCCGGCAGGACCGATGGCGGGGCCGCAGGACGCATCCATCCCGATCAAGCCGCCGCCGGCCAGCAAGCCGGCCAGCCCGAGACTTGACGAGGAAGACCCGGCTTGCCTGAACACTCCGCCCCTTTGCCCCAGGACATCGCAGCCGGGAAGCAGCCCTTCGACATCGACGAGGTTTTCCGCCGCCTGCGCGCCGCCTGCGCGCGCTTGCCCAAGGCGGCGATGTTCCAACTCCGGGACGAGGGCTACGACGCGCCTTACGAGCAGCTCGTTGCCAGCCTGATCAGCGCCCGCACGCTGGACGAGACCACGACCCCTGTGTGCCGCCGCCTGTTCGCCCGCGCCCGCACGCCTGCGGCGGTGGCGGCGCTGGAGGAGGCCGAACTGGTGTCCCTGCTCCGCGGGGCCACCTTCCCGCAGCCCAAGGCGCGCGACATCCTTGCCCTGTCCCGCGCCATCCTGGAGCGCGACGGCGGCAAGGTCCCGGACACGGCGGAGGGCTTGACCGCCTTCCGCGGCGTCGGCCCGAAGGTGGCGGCGCTCACCCTGGCGGTCGGCTTCCGCAAGCCTGCCATCTGCGTGGACATCCACGTCCACCGGATCGCCAACCGCTGGGGCTATGTCGCCGAGCCGACGCCCGAGCGCACCATGGCCGCCCTTGCCGCCAAGCTGCCGGAGCGGTACTGGATCGAGATCAACGAGCGCTTGGTGCCGTTCGGCAAGCACGTCTGCACGGGGCCGCGGCCGAGGTGCCCGGCTTGCCCGCTGCTTTCCATGTGCCGGCAGGTGGGCGTGGGGCAGGCTTGAAGGCAGCGGCTGGAAGCGCCCGTCCGGCCCTTGCGGCGGAACGGCGCTTGGCGGGGTAGTTGCTGGCTGCCACGCCGGCCCGTGGCGGGCACGATCCTTGCCATAAGCTTTGCCGCAGTCTTCGCCATGGCCTGCGTCGGCCCGGTTCCTGGACCGGTCCGCCTGAAAGGTGCAAGTTGCCGATGTTGTCCGACCCGCAGCACCATGGCGCCGGCAGCACCGCGCCGCCGAGGTGGTCCCTCCGCGCGCGTCTGCTGGTCCTGTGGGCCATCTCGCTGGTGTCGGCCGTCGCAGCCGGGACCATGCTGGTCCAGCTTTACCGGCAGTCTTCGGTCGATCAGGTCGCCAGGGCCGAGGCGGTAGCGGCCCGCGCCTGCGACGAGATCGCCGGCCGTTACCGCTTCTACGCCACCGGCTGGACCGAGCCGCCCGCAGACCTGCACGACGAAGCCCTGCGGGAAGGCTTGCTGGCGGTGCTGACGATCGCACTGGCCCACAGCCCTGGCGTGGAGGGCGGCATCTGGCATCGCGGCGAAGGGTCGCTCGCCTATGCTTATCCGACCTACGAGGGTACCGGCCCGAAAACCGACCTGCCGGCGGCCGAAGCGGAGCGCATCCGGACAGCCAACGCGGAAGCGCTCGCGGAGGACCGGGCGGTGGACGCGCGCCAAGTCGGGCGCCTCCAAACCCTGCTGCTGCACGCCTGCCCGCTGCCGGGGCCGATCGAGGGCGTCACCGCCTGGACGATGACGCGGGTGTTCACCGGCCAGGGCGCCGGCTACGCGCGCCTGCTCGGCGGGCTGGGCGTCCTGCTCGCGTCCGTCCTGGCTTCGGCGGGTTGGACGACGCACCTGCTGCTGACCTGGTCGCGCAAGCTCGGCCGGGTCGAGGCGACGGTCGGGCGGCACGAGGGCCTGGACCCGCCATTGCTGGAGCCGACCGGCGAGCGCGAGCTGGACCGCATCATCGCCAGCCTGAACGCGGCGTCGCGCAAGGTCCGCGCCATGCGGCGGGAGGCGGAGGCGCTGTCGGCGCAGGTCGCGGCGTCCGAGCGGCTGGCCGGCCTCGGCCGCGTCGCCGCCGGCATCGCGCACGAGATCCGCAACCCGATCGCGGCGATGCGGCTGAAGGCCGAGAATGCGCTGCTGGGCGACGACGCCCGGCGCCGGGCCGCGCTGGAGATGATGCTGGGCCAGATCGGCCGCCTGGACACGCTGCTGCGCGACCTGCTCACCCTCACCCACCGGAGCGAGCCGCGTTGGCAGCGCACCCATGTACCCGCGCTGCTGGCCGCCACGGCCGAGCTGCACCGCGACATGGCGGACCGCCATGGGGTCAAGCTGGCGGTGCAGGCTTCTGCCGCCGTTTGGCCGCTCGATCCCGACCGGATGCAGCAGGCGCTCGACAACCTCGTGCTGAACGCGATCCAGGCCATGCCGGCGGGCGGCGCCGTGACGGTCGCGGCCGAGGAGGCGGACGGTGCGCTCCGCCTGCGGGTGACGGACGACGGGCCGGGGCTGCCGTCCGAGGTGCGCCGGCACCTGTTCGAGCCGTTCGTGTCGGCGCGGCCCGACGGCACCGGGCTTGGGCTGTCCATCGTGCGGGAGATCGCGCTGGCGCATGGCGGCGCCGCGAGCTACCGGCCGGAAAACCCGGGCAGCACCTTCGAGCTTATCGTGCCGCATCGGGAGGGATCATGCCCAGGCTCCTCGTGATAGACGACGATCCCGCGTTCCGCGACACGCTTGCGGAAACGCTGCGCGACCTTGGCCACCACGTGGCCGAGGCTGCAAGCGGGGAGGACGGGCTTGCGCAGTTCGACGCGGCCCGGCCCGACCTTGTGTTCCTCGACCTGCGCATGCCGGGCCTGGACGGCCTTTCCGTGCTGAAGCGCCTGCGGGGC
>CAXUIQ010000005.1:13174-26594 GCA_964250815.1 uncultured Acetobacteraceae bacterium | reverse complement strand
CGCCTGATGTACGAGGCCAACCCGATGGCGATGATCGTGGAGCAGGCCGGCGGCGCCGCATCGACCGGGCGCGGGCGCATCCTGGAGGTGGCGCCCGCCGCGATCCACCAGCGCGTGCCGGTGATCCTCGGCTCGCGCACGGAGGTCGAGCGGCTGGTGCGCTACCACGCCGCATACGACGCGGGCGAGGACACGCCGTTCAAGGCGCCGCTGTTCAACGCCCGCAGCCTGTTCCGCACCGCCTGACCGGAGGGCGCGCCCATGTCGCAGAAGCACCCGGTCGTCGCCATCACGGGGTCCTCGGGCGCCGGCACCACGACCGTCACCACCACCTTCGAGCAGATCTTCCGGCGCGAGGGCGTGCGCGCGGCCATCGTGGAGGGCGACAGCTTCCACCGCTACGACCGCCTGGCCATGCGGGAGCTGCTGGCGGAGGCGTCGGCCCACGGGCGCAACCTCAGCCACTTCGGCCCGGAAGCCAACCTGTTCGCCGAGCTGGAAGCCCTGTTCCGCACCTACGGCCTGACCGGCAGCGGTCGGACGCGCAAGTACCTGCACAACGACGAGGAAGCCGCGCCCTTCGGCCAGGCGCCCGGCACCTTCACGCCTTGGGAGGACTTGCCCCCCGGCACCGACCTGCTGTTCTACGAGGGGCTGCACGGCGGGGTCGTGACGCCCGAGGTGAACATAGCCGGGCACGCGGACCTGCTGATCGGCGTGGTGCCGATCATCAACGTCGAGTGGATCCAGAAGCTGCACCGCGACAAGAAGGCGCGCGGCTACTCGCACGAGGCCGTCGTCGATACGATCCTGCGGCGGATGCCGGACTACGTGAACTACATCTGCCCGCAGTTCTCGGAAACCCACGTGAACTTCCAGCGCGTGCCGACGGTCGATACCTCGAACCCGTTCATCGCCCGCGACGTGCCGAACGCCGACGAAAGCATGCTGGTGATCCGCTTCCGCAACCCCAAGGGCATCGACATGCCCTATTTGCTGTCGATGCTGCACGACAGCTTCATGTCGCGCGCCAACACCATCGTCTGCCCCGGCGGCAAGATGCCGCTGGCGATGCAGCTCATCTTCACGCCGATGATCCTGCAACTGATGGACCGCAAAAAGCGGCTGTAACCACCGCAACAGGGAGAAGAAACGTGGCACTGGTCCCGATGCGGCAGTTGCTCGACCACGCGGCGGAGCACGGCTGCGGCATCCCCGCGTTCAACGTGAACAACATGGAGCAGGTGCAGGCGATCATGGGAGCGGCGCACGAGTGCGACAGCCCGGTGATCCTGCAAGGCTCGGCGGGCGCCCGGAAGTACGCGGGCGAGCTGTTCCTGCGACACCTGGTCGAGGCCGCGGTCGAGACCTGGCCGCACATCCCCGTCGCCATGCACCAGGACCACGGCGGCAGCCCGGCGGTGTGCCAGCGCTCCATCCACTCCGGCTTCACCAGCGTGATGATGGACGGCTCGCTCCAGGAGGACATGAAGACCCCGGCCGACTACGCCTGCAACGTGCGGACGACGCAGCGCGTGGTGGAGATGGCGCACGCGGTCGGCGTGTCGGTGGAGGGCGAGCTGGGCGTGCTCGGGTCGCTGGAGACGGGCGAGGCGGGCGAGGAGGACGGGTCCGGCGCCGAGGGCCGCCTATCGCACGACCAGTTGCTGACCGACCCGGCGCAGGCGGCGGAGTTCGTGCGGGACACCGGGGTGGACGCTCTGGCCATCGCCATCGGCACCAGCCACGGCGCCTACAAGTTCTCGCGCAAGCCGACCGGCGACATCCTGGCGATCGGGCGCATCAAGGACATCCACGCCCGCATCCCGGACACGCACCTGGCGATGCACGGCTCCTCCTCCGTGCCGCAGGAGTGGCTCGACGTGATCCGCGAGCATGGCGGGCGGATCAAGGAAACCTACGGCGTGCCGGTGGCGGCGACGTGGGAATTGTGCAAGGAACGGTTCGAGGCGTTCGGCTGCGCCGGGCACGCGGGCCGCATCAAGCCGGTGCCGCTGGACCGGATGAGCGAGATGTATGCCAAGGGGGGCCTGCCGGCGGTGCATTGAGCGTTCAGCCCCGCAGCCGGTGCATGGTGCCCCTCAGCGCCGGGTAAAGGTCGGCATAGACGCCGAACAGGCGGTCATAGGTGTCCCGCACCGCCGGGTCCGGCTGGGCGCGCGGGATCAGGTTGACCCAGCCGCCCGCAGCCTGCTCGGGCGTGACCAGGCCGACGCCGAGGCCGGCGAGCAGGGCCGCGCCCAACGGCGCCTCCACGTTCTGCCCAATGGTCTGGACGGGGTAGCCGGTAACGTCGGCGGTGGCCTGCATCCACAGGTCGGAATGCGCAGCCCCTCCCACGACGATCAGCGTGCCGTCGAGCGCCTGCAGGTTGCGCCGCCCGGCCTCGATGTTGTGGCGGAGCGCATAGGTCACGCCCTCCAGCACCGCGCGGTAAAGGTGGGCGCGGGTGTGAAACAGGCTGAGGCCCACGAAGGCGCCGCTGGCCTTGCCGTCCCAGACCGGGCTGCGCTCCCCCATGAGGTAGGGCAGGAACACCACCCCGTCCGCCCCGGCGGCGATGCCGGCCGCCTCCGCATCCAGCGTGGACAGCGCCGCCCCCGCGCCGAGCTGCTCCTGGAACCACGACACCGACGCGCCCGCGGCCATCGCGCCGCCGAACACGTAGAGGTCCTGCAATCCATTGAACACGTGGGGCATGGCGATCAGTCCGTGGCGCGCGTCGGCGGTCCTGGCGATGCTGCCCCAGCACATGCTGGTGCCGATCATCGCGGCGCGGCGGGGGGGGGCGGGGGGGGGGGGGGCGCCCCCCCCCCCCCCCACGGCCGCGTCCACGCCCCCCGCGACCACCGGCGTGCCGGCTTGCAGGCCGAGGCGCCCGGCCCACTCGGCCCGAAGCGTGCCCACGGGGGCGCTGGATTCCACCAGCCGGTCCGGCATCATCGCCCGCGGGATGCCGAGCAGGCCGAGCATCTCGTCGGACCAGGCGCGGGCGCGCATGTCGTACACGCCGCCGATGTTGCCGGCCGAAGAGTGATCCACCGCCAGCTCGCCGGTCAGCGCGTGCGCCACGTAGGCGTTGGGCGGCAGCAGGTATCGCGTGCGCGCCCAAACCTCCGGGCGCCGCCGCTTCAGCCACAGCATCTTGGTGTAGCCGTAGTAGCTGTCCACGCCGTTGCCGGTGATGTCGAGCAGGCGGTCCCGGTCGATCGTGGCGCGCACCCACGCGACCTCCTCCTCCGCCCGGCGGTCCATCCAGATCAGGCAGGGGTGCAGCGGCTGCATCGCAGCATCCACCGGGATGCCGGAGCCGCCGTACAGGCTGCTGACGCACAGCGCCGCCACCTCGCCTGGCGGCACCGCCGCCCGCTCCATGCACCCGGCGATGCAGGCGGCCACGGCGTCGAGCCAAACCTGCGCGTCCTGCTCCGCCCACAGCGGACGCGGCGTGTCGGGCTGGTAGCCTTGGGCGTGCTGCGCCGCGATCCGGCCGGAGCCGGCGTCGATCAGCAGCGCCTTGGTGCTCTGCGTGCCGATATCGACGCCCAGAACGTACGGCATCACGCCACCGGCTTCAGCAGGACCTTGGCCGGACCGGGCGAGTTGGCGACGCGGATCGCCTCGTCCCACTCGTCCAAGGCGTAGCCGTTCACGGTCTCCCGCGGGCCGGGGTCGGGGCGCACCACCTGCTCCACCCGGCAATCCCTGGGGCCGTGGCAGACCACGGCGGTCATGCGGTTGTTCTGGTTCATGTCCTGCGTTCACGTCCTCTGGTGGTGGCGGACAGGACCATCCCGCCCGTCGCGGCCGTCCGCGCGTGGGCGCAACCCTCCGCCATGTTCAGCCCGTTGCCCGCCTCACTCTCCGCGCCAAGCCGGCGCCCGCTTGCCGAGGAACGCCTCCATCCCTTCCCGGAAATCGGCGCTCATGTAGCACATCAGCAGCAGGTCATGGTCCGCATCGCCCGGCGGCGCGGAGCGCTCCTTGATGCGGCGCAGCGCCTCCTTCGTGGCGTGCAGCGTCAGCGGCGCTTGGGACGCGACCAGCCGGGCAAGCTCCTCCGCGCGCCGGGCGAGCGCCGCCGCGTCCGGCAGGATTTCGCTCACCAGGCCGATGGCCCGGGCCTCCTCCGCCTCGATCAGCCGCGCGGTGAACACCATGTCCTTCACCCGGGCCGGGCCGATCAGCGCGGCCAGGCGGGCGTAGTTGGACAGGCTGAGGCAGTTGCCCAGCGTGCGCGCGATGGGGAAGCCGAAGCGCAGGGTGCCGGCCGCGATCCGCAGGTCGCAGCACGCCGCCATGCCCGCGCCGCCCCCGGTGCAGGCGCCGGCAATGGCCGCGATGGTCGGCACCCGCAGCCGCTCCAAGGCACCCAGCACGCGGTCGATGCGCGCCTCGTACTCCAGCGCGTCCTCCGGCGTCCTGAAAGCGCGGAACTGCGAGATGTCGGTGCCGGCCGCGAACGCCTTGTCCCCGGCGCCGGTCAGGACCAGCGCGCGGATGCTCCGGTTCGCCTCGATCTCCGCGCAGATCCCGGCCAGGCGCTCGTACATGCTGAACAGCATGGCGTTGCGCGCCTGCGGGCGGTTGAAGGTGACGCGGGCGATGCCGTCCCGCACCTCGTAGAGCAGGTCCTCGCCGCCAACGCCGTCCGCCATCAGCTTTTCACCAGGCTGCACCCGCCCTCGCCCATCGGCCGGAACGCCTGGTCGGCGGGCGTCGTCGCCGCGAGCTTCAGCACGTCGAGCGGACCCCGGCTTTCCGCCAGGGTCTTGACCTGCATCAGGTAGGACGGATGCAGCTTGCGCCCGTCCTCCCGGATGCGCCCGGCGCCGAAGCAGTCGTCGTCGGTCGGCATCGACTTCATGTGCGCCACCGCCGCCCGCCCGTCCGCCTTCGCCGCCGCGGTGCCGAGCGCCGCCGCCGTCTTCAGGTAGTGCAGCGTCGCCGCGTAGCACCCGGCCTGGATCATGTTGGGCGGCTGCGACGGCGTTTTCGGCTTGATCCGTTCCCAGAACATCCGCGTGCGGTCGTTCAGGTCCCAGTAGAAGCTCTCGGTCATCACCAGTCCCTGGCTGTCCTCCAGCCCGACCGAGCGCACGTTGCCGTCGTACATCAGCATCGCCGCGACCCGCATGAACTGGGTCAGCCCGAACTCGTGCGCCTGCTTGATGCAGTTCACCGTGTCGGTGCCCGAGTTGCACAGGCCCAGGACCTTGGCGCCCGAGGCCTGTGCTTGCAACAGCAGCGAGCTGAAGTCCGTGGTCTCCGGGAACGGATAGGACCGCGCGCCCAGCACCTTGCCGCCCGCTTCCTGCACGAAGCGCGCGGTGTCGCGCTGGAGTTGCTGGCCGAACACGTAGTCCGCGGTGATGAAGAACCAGGAATCGCCCCCGGCCTTGACCATCGCGCCGCCGGTCGATTTCGCCAGCATGTAGGTGTCGTAGGTCCAATGCACCGTGTTCGGGCTGCACTGCGCGCCGGTCAGGTCGGTCGTGGCCGCGCCCGAGTTCAGATAGACCTTGTTCTTCTCCCGGCAGACCGTGTTGACCGCGAGCGCCACCGAGCTGGTCGGCACGTCGAGGATCGCGTCCACGCCGCCCTCGTCGAACCAGCGCCGGGCGATGCCGGCGCCGATGTCGGGCTTGTTCTGGTGGTCGGCCGACAGCACCTCGGCCTTGACCTCCGGGTGCAGCCGGGCGAACTCCTCCACCGCCTGCCGCACGCACAAGACCGAGAGCGGCCCGGTGTCGTCGCGGTAGTTGCCGGACTGGTCGTTCAGCACGCCCAGGCGGATCGGCGCGTCCTGCGCGCGGGCGCGGCGGGACAGGCCGGGGAGCAGGGCCGATGCTGCGGCGGCGCCGAGCGCCGCGCGGCGGGTGACGGTCATGGACGATCCTCCTCATGGCTTCATGTGCGGCCGGGCGGGGATCGTGCGTGGGAACGCTTGCGCGTTCAAGTCACGCCTTGGCCGCGCCGCCGTCCAGGCCGGCCCCGCATTTCAGGGCGCTCGGATCTCAGGGCGCTTCCGGGTCGGGATCGGTCAGGAACTCCTCGACGACGGAGAAGAGCTGGCGGCGGTTCTTCTCCATCATAATGGTATGCGTGCCCTCGCCGATCTCCGTGTAGCGCTTCCACGGCGCGCGGGCGATCAGCGGGAACAGCGTCTGCGCCATGACGCGCGGCGTGTCGCGGTCCCACTCGCCGTGCATCAAGAGGGTCGGCGCGGCGATGGCGGCGGGGTCGTAGGTGGGATGGCCGTTGCCCCAAAGCTCCCGGATGTCCTGCACCACGCCGTTCGGGACGCGCAGTGCGGGCGGGTTCTGCGCCGCGCCCGCCGGGTCGGTCGCCCAGGTGGCCTTCTGCCAGGCGTCGAACCAGCCGTCCGGGATCAGGCTTGCCTGCTTGTCCGGCGGCACCCCGGTCAGCCACCGCTGCCGGGCCGCGTCGCTGCTGACCGTGCGGTAGGCGCCAAGCTTGCCGCTGGCCAGCACGGGCGCGGCACCCGGCACGGTCCAGATCGGCGCATACAGCACCAAACGCTCCACCTTCTGCGGCTGCGCCGCCGCGAACCCGGCGGCGATGGTGGTGCCCCAGGACCAGCCCATCGCGTCCAGCTTCTGCAAGCCCCGGCGCTTCAGCACGTAATCGACCACGGCGCCGTAGTGCCGCACGGCGTCCGCCGTGGTCTCGACCGGCGGGTTCGCCTCGGCGGGCTGCGCCATCGCGGCGGGCCGCGTGGACCGGCCGTAGCCCGGCAGGTCGAGCAGGTACACGTCGAAGCCGTGCTCGGCGAGGTCCTCCATGAAGGACGTGCCGCCGAGCGGCAGGTCGAACGCCGTGCTGGCCGGGTAGGTCGCGCCGTGCACGAACACCAGCGTGCGGGCGGCGCCGCCGGCCAGTTGCGCCGGGTGCTTGTTGCGCACGTAGATGTCGATGCCCGGGTCGCCGGAGGGCACCATCGCCTCCTCGGTCACGACCGATGGCTTCTGCGCAGCTGCCGGGGCGGCA
Organism: uncultured Acetobacteraceae bacterium; assembly: GCA_964250815.1. Lineage (GTDB taxonomy): Bacteria > Pseudomonadota > Alphaproteobacteria > Acetobacterales > Acetobacteraceae > CAHJXG01. The sequence continues at coordinate 19,562 of CAXUIQ010000005.1, read as the reverse complement.
AGAAGGATCAGCGCGGCGCCGGCTGCGAGTGCTGCCCGGCATGTCATGGCGGTCTCCCCGTTGAGGTTGCGGGGCGTTGCTGCCCGGCCCCGTCGAGGAGCTTATAGCACCACGCGCTCAACCCTGGGCATCAATCATCCGCGCCGGCCGCAGGCCGCCGTAGCCGTGCCAGGACCCGGCGACCAGCCAGCCGGCATCCACCGGCAAGGTGATCCCGGTGATCGCCGAAGCGTCGTCGGAGGCGAGGAAGCTGCACGCCCGGGCGACCTCCTCGGACCCGACCAGCCGGCCCATGGCGGAGTTCTCCGCCAGCGCCGCCGGATCCCGCTGCCCGGCATCCACGGCGGCTTGCAGCGCCGGCGTCATCACGAAGCCCGGCGCCACGGCGTTGACCCGCACGCCGGACCGGCCCCACTCGGCGGCCAAAGCCTGCGTCATGCCGACCACCGCCGCCTTGGCCGGGGCGTAGGCGTGCAGCGGCAGCGAGCGGAAGCCGGCGACGGAGGCGATGTTGACGATGGCGCCGCCGCCGCGCAGCGCCATGCGGCGGCCGAAGGCGACGCAGCTCAGGTACACGCCGCGCTGATCGACGGCGACGACGTGGTCCCAGGTCTCGATGGGCAGCTCCTCCGGCGGCAGCGGCGGCTGCAAGACGCCGGCGGAGGTGACGAGGATGGCGGGAGGGCCGTATTCGCGCTCCACCCAGCCGGCCACCGCCTCGACGTCATCCGGCCGGGTCACGTCGAGGCGTCCGGCCACGGCGCTTGGGATCGAGAACGCGACGGCCTGGGCCTTCGCCTCGTCGATGTCCGCCACCACGACCTGCGCGCCGCGGGCGGCCAGGTCGCGTGCGCAGGCTTCCCCGATGCCGCTCGCGCCGCCGGTCACGACGGCGATGCGTCCTTCAAGCGAGCTTGTCATGGTGGAGGTCTCCTTTCGGGTGGTTAAAAAGCACGGCGGATCTCCCGAAGTGGAGATCCGGCAGCGGGCCGTGGCAGCTCCTGGGCCGTATCTGGCGCCAGGGCCTGCACGAGCGCAGTGGTTGACAGCGGGCGCGGCTGCATCAACCGGCGGAAGTTGGCGAAAGACCGGTTGGCGAGATTGATGCACTGCGCCAAAGGTCAACGGCAATTCGTGTATTCTCGACTAAAGTTGTACATTTGACAACTCTGGCCTTGCCCTCACCTCGGATGAAAGAATGACTGAGACAGAAGGCGCAGAAATCAGGTGGCAGCCACGATCGAACTATTAATACGGAAGCTGGAACAGTTCGGCAAGTTTTCTAGCAACGAGAGACGAATTCTAGAAATTTTGCCGCTTGATCGCCGGTGGGTTGACGCCGACATGGATTTGAGACGGGATGACGAACACTCGTCGCACTGCCTGCTGTTGCTGAATGGCATGGTGTGCCGCTATAGGACAATGCAGGACGGTCAGCGGCAGATCATGAGTTTTCATTTCCCAGGCGATATCCTCGACCTCAGCGGCCTGCTGCTCGGCAAGCTCGACCACAGCATCGGGACGCTCACGCCTGTCGAGGTCGCGCCGATCGCCCATGCGACGTTGCTTGAGTGGATCGAGCATCACCCGAGGCTGGGCCGGATGCTGTGGCAGGACACCTTGGTGGACGCGGCGGTGTTCCGCGAATGGGTGGTCAACGTCGGACGCCGCTCAGCCTACGCCCGCACTGCCCACCTGCTTTGCGAGATGGCGACGCGGCTGCGGGCCGTGGGGTTGGCGCAGGAGGACACGGTCAGCTTGGCCGTCACGGCGGTCGAGTTGGCCGACGCCACCGGGTTGTCGGTCGTGCACGTCAACCGGGTGCTGCAGGAACTGCGCGCCAAGCGGCTGGTGGAGCCGCGTGGAAGGGCGCTGGCAGTGCTGGATCTGGACGGGCTGAAGCACGCCGGGGGCTTCGACCCGGATTACCTGCACCAACGCGCGGTGCCCGCGGCTGCATAGGGACGTGGGCCAAAGGGAGCCGATGATGGCATGCCGTTAGAATTGTCGCTGCGCCCAGTGCCCGTGCATACCGGCAGCGGCGACCAGGACGGCCAATTGGTGCTGGCCGACGGTCGGCTGGTAGCGGTGCTGGTGCGTCTCGACGACATGTCCCATGCCGGGTTGGTTGGGGCCTGGTTCCTGGAAGCCGGCTTCGGGCCTTGCGCCCATGTGGTCGCGCCGATCTTCTGCGACCTGGACGCGGCGGAACTCTGGATACGGCAGCAGTTCGAGGGTTGAGGGTCGGAGCTTGCCGCAAAGGCCGGCCCGCTTTGGGCCTGCTGCGCTGCAAGGCGGCACAACCAGGCCAAGGCCGGCGAACCGACCGCTGGCCTTGTTGGAAACGACTCTGTCCGTACGGCGTGGATCTGGCCGGTGCCGCACGGCCGGTGGCGGCGGGCGCTGCCGCACGCACGACGGCGCTTGACGGCCTGAACGGCACAACAGACTGCAAATCCAGCGGGCCGTGAGGACACGCGCCACCCCTGCATCGCTGGACGACGCAGAAGTGATCCGATCCCATCAGATGATATGTCACACGCTATCAAATAGCGTTGCAAGACATATCAAACGACGCTTCGATCTTTAATGTTGAGCAGGCTGATTCTAACCCAAAGTTAGTGAAAATCGTGATCCCGCACTGCACTTACGGGATTGGGTTGCGCCAACAACTCACGTATCATTCCTGCAAGGCGCAGCAAGCCGTGCCGACCAGGCAAACGCGCGATCAACAAATCGGGCGACCATAATAGTGCTGTATTGCATCCGTTAACGTTTCTGGAGTGTTACTATGAGTGGAACAACCACTTCTAACGACCCCACCTCGGCTGCCAACACCGACACCAGCGGCACCAACGGCACGGCTGGCAGTGGCGGCGCGGCCGTCGGCGGCGGCGGCAGTGGCGCGACCTCTGCCGGCGGCAGCACCTTGGGCCTGAACCTCCCCGAGCTGCCGCCGCAATATTCGACCGGCAACGAAGGCTTCCCCACGCGCTCGACCGAGTCCGTGCCGACCGACGTCACGGTGGGACCGGACGGCGCGCTCTATGTCAGCGCCTACACTGGCCTCCCCTACGGCCAGGGCTACAGCTACATCGCCCGCATAGCCAACCCCACCGCCACGACGGGCTACGACGGCAAGACGCCCAGCGGCGTGCCGCAGACCTATGCCAGCGGTTTCACCGAAGTGCAGAGCGTCGGCTTCAACAACAGCACGGGCAACATGTTCGTGCTGGAATATCTCAACGGCAACCAGGTTTACGACCCGACCCTGAACCCCAACGACCTGCCGCCGAGCGCGCTGATCCTGGTCAAGCCCGACGGCACCCGCGAGACGATCAACGGGCCTGAGCTGCACCTCGCCAACAAGCTGTTGGTGGACCAGAAGACGGGCGACGTTTTCGTCTCGATCGACAACGATGGCCCTGCCACCGCGACCACCCCGGGCACCGGCGAGGTGCTGCGCTACCACCAGGACCCGGCCAGCGGCACGTGGACGTCCTCGGTCGCGGCCAGCGGCCTCAACAACCCGACCGGCATGTCGTTCGGGCCCGATGGCAACCTCTACGTGCTCGAAGCGGGCACCGGCAGCCCGGCCGGCACGCCCGGCGCCGACACGGCCCCCGTCGTCCCGTTCATCCCCGGCCTGGTCAGCGAGCGCCCCGGCTTCACGGGCTCGATCACGCGCGTCGATCTCGACGGCGGCGGCGTCCCGACCGGCACCCAGGAGACCGTGCTCACGGGCCTGGCGTCGTTCCGCGAGTTCAACCCCACCACGGGACAGGACCGCGTCGTCTCCATCGGCCAGAACGGCATGACCATCGCGCCGGACGGCACGGTGTATCTCGCTGCCGGTGGCGGCCTTGCGCCGGAGACCGCGGTCGCGACGGCACCTTACTCCGATGAGCTGCAAGGCGTGCTCAAGGTCACCGGGCTGTTCGGCCCCGACCCGTCGCAGGCCACCGTGACGCCCGAGTTCAACACGCTTACCGAGGCCGACACGCAAAGCCCGGACGGTGCCATCACCCTGTTCAACACCGAGAGCAACGCGAACGGCATCACCGTTGGGGCGGACGGCAAGGTTTACGTGGTCGATGCCGCGCGCAATGACGTTTACGGCCTGACCAACAATGCCTCGACGCTGGACAGCGTCACCGTGCTGCAAAAGCAGCCGCCGATCCTGACGCCGCCGCAGTATGCGGGTGCCATCGCGTATGGCGGCGACCCCACCGCGCAGTATCAGGCCGAGATCAGCAGCTACACGACCAAGGACGCGAACAACACGCCCAACGTGCCGGGCAATCTGCCCGCGTCCGTTGTAAGTCAGGCGCAGGCTGCGGCGGCGGCGGCAGGGGCCGGCGGCTTGTTTGGCCCAGGCGGCAACACCTCGTCCAGTGGTTCGAGCACGTCATCGCCGAGCGGCACCGATCCCACGACCGGAGCCACGTCCGACGGTTCGAGTTCGGTGGCGCCGCACGGCGAGGACACGCAAGGCTCCGGCGTCACCGGCGCTACCTCCACCTCCACCTCTTCTGGCAGCAGCGGGCCTGGCGGCTCCGCGTCGTCGGGCCCATCCGTGCTCCCGCCCGTGCCGGTGGACCCGGTTGCGCCTCCCGTGCTGGCCAACAACCTCTACACGCCGTACTACAACCCGTTCTTCGGCAATTTCGCGCCCGCCCCGTCCGACCCGCTCGCCCTCCCCAGCGACGGCGGCACGACGGAGTCCAGCGCGGGGCCGGCCACGTCGCTCTCGATGCTCACGCCTGGGGAATCCTGGTCGTGGTCGCTCAAGGGCCAGTTCACCCCGCCCGGAGGGGGGCAAGCGGTTCCCTTGAGTGGAACCCAGAACGAGGATGTGGAGGTCCTCCCGTTCCAGGGCGGCACGTCGCTGGCGTTCGTCAGCACGCAGAACCTGACTCTCCCGGATGGCACGCCGCTCTTTGGAAGCCAGCCCCCGCCTAAGGCCATCTTCTACTTCAACCAGGACCCGACGACGGGCACCGTGTACGTCACGGGCGACAACCAGAGTCCGGATGGCTCCACGCGCATCCCGGAGAACCCGATCGTATTCATCCCCGGCCAGTGGTCCCCGACCACGTCATACGACAACCCGCTCGTCTTCTCGTCCGGCGAGTCGGAGGACATATCCCTGAACGTTACCGGCGCCACGTCGGTCACGACGCCGCTGGGCACCTTCAACGCCTGGGTCGCGCCAACCAATGCCGTCGACTCGACGGGCGTTTCCCACCCCGGCACCGACTACTGGACGCCCGAGTTGGGGGCTCCTGCCGCGTTCACGACCGGGACGCAACTTCCGGACGGCAGTTCGATCTCGATCGCGGGTGCGATGACCGCGACGACGGAGCCGTTTTCTTCAAGCGCCTACACCGTCTCCAAGCTTGTCGTGTTCGGCGACCGGCTCTCGGACAACGGCAACGCCTACAACCTCGCCAAGTCGCTCGGGCAGGGGCCGGACTACGGCCAGGCGCCCTACTCGCCGACCGGCAACTTCTCGGATGGCCCGAACTGGACCACCGTCCTTGCGCAGTACCTTGGGGCAACATCGCCTTCGCAGCAGGAGAACTTCGCCTTCGAAAGCGCGACGGCACGGGCAACGGGGGTGCCCAACCCGATCGACCTGAACGCGAACGTGACGCCCCTCGACACTTTCGCGGGGCAGATCGCGCAGTTCGAGAAGCAGGACGGCAGCTTCTCGCCCAACGATCTCGTGTCGGTGACGTTTGGCGGCAACGACATCTCGTTGCCGAGCACGGAGTCTCCGGAGCAAGGCGTAACCGACAGCGTTAACGCGATCATCTCCGGGTTGCAGCAACTGGCCAATGACGGCGCCAAGCATTTCCTGGTGTCCAACCTGGCCGACGTGACGCTGGCACCCCTGTTCAGCAACCCGGACTTCCTTGCGGCGACGGGCGCCACGCAGGCGGGGTTCCAGGGCTTGGTGAATGACTTCAACACCCAGCTTGCGAGCGGGCTGACGACGTTCGAGAACAAGACCGGGCTGGACGTGAAGACGCTGGACCTCCACGCCTTGTTCAATGGCATCGCGAACGATCCCAGCGCCTACGGCTTCACCAACATCACGCAGCCGGTGCTCATCACCCCTCCCGGAAGCAGCGTGACGCCGGTTTACAACCCCGCGATCGTCGGACAGGACCCGGCGGTCGAGCACGGCTCGCTGTTCCTCGACCCCTACTTCGACCCGACGGCGCTCGGCCAGGCGATCATCGCCCAGACCGCGCGGAGCACGCTTACCGCCTAACTGCGGCCCGTTCGACCGCGGCAGCCCGTCCTCCAAGGGACGGGCGCGGCCCCACCCAACCCGCGAGCCCCCCCCCGAGCCGCCCCCCAAAAAGCAAACGCGCCCCCC
>CAXUIQ010000005.1:5036-13164 GCA_964250815.1 uncultured Acetobacteraceae bacterium | reverse complement strand
ACGGCGATGCCGAGTGCCGCGGCCACCTCGGTTCGCGCGGTCTCAAGAGCCGCCGCGGCGGCCGCGCGTCAGGCGTGCCCCCAGCGGGCGGCCGCGGCGGCAGCCTCCGGGCTGCCACCGCACGTCGCGGCGACGCAAGAGGAACGAGGACCAGCATGCCGGGAACAGCAACAGACATCGCGCTGCCCGGCACCACTGTTTCCCATTCGCACGGCCTGGCGGCTCCGGCTGCCGGGCCGGGCGATTTCCAGACATTCAGGCCCGCGTGCCCCGGCGCCGGGCAGACAAGATGGAGAGCCTGACATGACGGCAGAAAGCCTCACGGAGTTCGCCGGCGACGTCCTGGAAACGGACGACATGCCGACCCCCGCGCCCGCGGCGGCGCCTGCCCCGTCAACCGTCGCAGAAGGCTTGGCTTCGTCGCTCCGCGACCTGGGCGTGGCCCATGCCCTCGGCGTCTGCGGCGGCGCGCAGGCGCTGCTGTGGGCGGCGTTCTCGAAGTACCTGGACGTGCTGCACTTCCGGCACGAGAGCGGCGCCGCGTTCGCTGCAACCGAAGCGCATTTCGCCAGCAACCGTCCAGTTGTGGTGTTCACCACCACGGGGCCGGGCATCACCAACGTGCTGACCGGCACGCTGGCGGCCCGCACGGAGGGCGCCAAGCTGGTCCTCGTGACCGCCTATGCCTCCGCGCCGATGCGGGGCCGCGGCGGCATCCAGGAAACCAGCAGCTACACCATGCCGGCCAGCGGCATCTTCGAGGCGGGCGCCTGGTTCGACGACGCCGTGGTGTTGGAAACACCGGAGCAGTTGCCGACGGTGCTGCGCCGCCTGGCCGCAGGCTTGCAGCGGTCCGGCGCCTACGTCGCGCACATCAGCATCCCCAATGCGGTGCAGGGCGCGCCGCTGTCCCAGCCCTTGCCGAAGCTCTCGACCCAGACCGCGCCATCGGCGCCGGGCGCATCCACGCGCCCCGGCGTGAACCGGGCGGCCGTGGCGCATTGCGTGGAGCTGCTGGCCTCCGAGCCGTTCGCCATCTGGGCCGGCTTCGGCGCGCGGCACGCCGCCCCGGCCATCCGCGCCCTGGCCGAGCGCGCAGGCGCCCCGGTGATGGTGTCGCCTCGGGCCAAGGGCCTGTTCCCCGAGGACCACCCGTTGTTCGTCGGCGTGACCGGCATGGGGGGGCACACCGCGGCGGCCGTCGCCTTCATGCGGGACTACGCGCCGCGCCGGGTGCTGGTGCTGGGGACGCGCCTGGGCGAGCCGACCTCGTTCTGGAACCCGGGCCTGGTGCCGGAGGGCGGGTACATCCACGTCGATATCGACCCGGCCGTGCCCGGCGTCGCGTATCCGCATGTCGAGACCTACGGCGTGCAGGCCGATGCCGGGGATTTCCTGGCCGAATTGCTCGAAGCCTGGCCGGACACGGCCGCCAAGGCCACGCCGTCGGTGCCGCGCCCGCACCCCAGCCATCCGGCGCCGGGCGGCGCGGGCCGGGTGCGTCCGAGCGCGCTGATGTCGGCGGTGCAGCGCACAGTCGTGGACGGCTCGGACGCCATCGTGCTGGCCGAGTCCGGCAACTCCTTCACCTGGGCGACGCACTACTTGCGCTTCGCGCAGCCGGAGCGCTACCGCGTCAGCACCAACATCGGCTCGATGGGCCACGCGGCGACGGGCGTGCTGGGCGCGGCGCTGGGGAGTGGCCGCAAGGCGGTGGCCATCGTCGGCGACGGCGCGATGCTGATGAACATGGAGGTCAACACCGCAGCCAAGCAGAACCTGCCGGCGGTCTGGATCATCTTGAACGACGGCCGCTACAACATGTGCTACCAAGGCATGGCGGCGCTCGACATGGCGGGCTGCGCCGATGCCAGCTTCCCGCCCACGGACTTCGCCATGCTGGCCCGTGCCATGGGTGCCGAGGGCTTGCGCGTTGGAAGCGAAGACGAGTTGGAGGCCGGCTTGGCGCAGGCGCTTGCCGCTTCGGGGCCGTTCATCCTCGACGTGCTGATCGACGCGGACCAGGTTGCGCCGACCAACGGGCGCAACGAAGGCCTGCGTGTGGCCAAGGCGGGGCAGCGGCAGGAAGGACTGAGCTTCCCGGTCATCGCAGCGAACTAGCAGGGAGTCTGATCGCCATGGAGAGCAACACCTTCGCCACCTCGACCTACATCGCGACCAAGATGAAGGATGCGTCCGACTACGTCCGCGACCTGCGCAACCTGGATGAGTGGACGCTCTACAGCCGCATGATCGAGCAAATGGACGAGAACACCTGGCGCGGCACCGCATCAGGCTATCAGCACGACCTGTTCTATCATGCGCGCCCGGTCGAGACGCCGAGCTTCGGCGGCGTGGAGTGGCATTGCGGCTACAAGTACGGCGAGTACTTCCAGTGCTATCCGGCCCTGCTGTTCCCGTCGAGCTATCTTGGCTCCGACGAACCCGGCGTTTACTTCCATTGGCTCAGCTTCATCGGCCCGGAGCGCCGTACGCCGATGCTGATGCAGGGCATCCATTGGGTTCACACGGCTGAAATCCGTTCGCTGAAGGGCGCGCTGGAGCGCAGGGCGGGCCATGACCGCGCCGTGCAAGGCCGGTTCACGATCGAGACCAGCTCGATCTACGTCGATGCGCCGCCCGACATGGCGACCGACTATCTCGGGGATGTCCGCAACCTTGGGGAGTGGGGCTATTTCCTGAAGGCGGACGGCGAGGCGGAGACGGCCCGGGGCCAGTTCACGGACGAGTACGGGCAGAAGCTCGAAGTGCTGTCCACCAAGCACGACCTCGGGAAATACGCGATCCTGGAGTTCGAGCACCGCTACCACCGCTCGAACTGGACGCAACGCAGCCTGTTGGTCCTCATGCCGTGCGACTACGCTTTCAGCAACCCCAAGGCCCGCGGCTTCATCGCGCACCGCATCGTGTTCTTCGAGAAGAACGTGGTGCCGTTGCACGGCAAGCTGCAAATCGAGGATTACGGCGCGGAGAGCATGAGCATGAAGCGCGTGCTGGAGAACAAGGCCGGCAACCTGGCTTCGTTCAACCGCGGCATGAGCTACCTTCCGGAGGCCGCAGGATGAGCGACGCAACCGACAGCCTACTGGCAGACCGGCCGCTTCGCGGCTTGGCCAACTCCGACCTGCAACCAGCGGCAAAGCGGCAAGCACCCCCGCCTGTCGCGACGCGCCAGCTTTTCCTTTTGGATAACTACGACAGTTTTACGTTCAACTTGTACCATAGACTTGGCGAACTGGGCGCCGAAGTCAAGGTGGTCCGCAACGATGCGCTCACCCCGGCCGAAGCTTTGGCGCTCGGCCATGATGCCGTCGTGGTGTCGCCTGGGCCGTGCGACCCGGACCGCGCCGGCATCTCGCTCGGCTTAATCGAGGCGGCGGCGGCGGTTTGCCCGGTGCTCGGCGTGTGCCTGGGCCACCAGGCCATTGGCCAGGTTTATGGCGGCACGGTCGTCCGCGCGCCGGCGCCGATGCACGGCAAGGTCAGCCTGATCCACCACGACGGCACCGGCCTGTTCGCCGGGCTGCCCAACCCGTTCCCGGCCACGCGCTATCACAGCTTGATCGTGGACCGGAACCGCCTGCCCTCGGTGCTGCACGTCAATGCCTGGACCGAGGACGGCCTGATCATGGGGCTGCGCCACGAAAGCCTGCCCGTGCATGGCGTGCAGTTCCACCCAGAGAGCATCGAGACGGAAGCGGGCCACGCGCTGCTGCACAACTTCCTCGGCCTCGTGCCGGAACGGGTAGCGGCATGAGCGATGCGCTCCGACCGATCCTGGCCCTCTTGGCCGGCGGCGCCCGGCTGACTGCGGAGCAGACCGAAGCGGCGTTCGACGCGATCATGGAGGGCGCGGCCACGCCTTCCCAGATCGGCGGCCTGCTGATGGCGATGCGCGTGCGGGGGGAGACGGTCGAGGAGATCGTGGGTGCGGCCCGCGCGATGCGGGGCCGGATGCTGCGGGTCCGCGCGCCGGACGGGGCGATCGACACCTGCGGCACGGGCGGTGACGGCGCGCAGACGCTGAACATCTCGACCGCGGTGGCGCTTGTCGCCGCCGGGTGCGGCGTGCCGGTGGCCAAGCACGGCAACCGGGCGCTGTCGTCGAAATCCGGCGCGGCGGACGTGCTGGAAGCGCTGGGCGTCAACGTCGATGCCGCGCCCGACGCGATGGCCCGGGCGTTCGAGGAGGCGGGCGTCGCCTTCCTGTTCGCGCCGCAGCACCACGGCGCCACGCGCCACGCCGGGCCGGCCCGGCGGGAGCTGGGCACCCGCACGATCTTCAACCTGCTGGGGCCGCTGTCCAACCCCGCGGGGACCCGGCGCCAGTTGCTCGGCGTGTTCGCGCCGCAATGGCTGGTGCCGTTCGCCGAGGTGCTGCGCGTGCTAGGCAGCGAGCGGGCCTGGATCGTGCATGGCCACGACGGGCTTGACGAGCTGACCACGACCACGCGCTCCTCGGTTGCCGAGTTGCGCAACGGCGAAATCCGGGAGTTCGAGGTGGCGCCGGAACAGCTTGGCATCGCGCGGGCGACGCTTGACGACCTGCGGGGCGGGGATGCGACGCACAACGCCGCGGCGCTCCGGGCGCTGCTGGACGGCGAGGCCGGGCCATATCGGGACATCGTGGTGTTCAACGCGGCGGCGGCGCTGGTGGTGGCCGGCCGGGCTGACGGCCTGGCGCCTGGCGCCGAGTTGGCGCGCCGCGCCATCGACTCCGGAGCCGCTGCAGCGCGGCTGGAAGCGCTCGTGCGCGCCACGACCGGAGTGCCGGCATGAGCGACCGATTAGCGGAAATCTGCGCGGCCAAGCTGGAGCATGTCGCCCGGTGCAAGGCGCGCCGTCCATTGGCTGACATAGAAGCGGCGCTGCCGCAGGAGCTGCCGCGCGGCTTCATCCGCGCGCTGCGCTCGAAGGCGTCGGCTGGGCGGCCCGGGCTGATCGCCGAGATCAAGCGGGCTAGCCCAAGCAAGGGCCTGATCCGTGCCGACTTCGACCCGGCGACCCTGGCGCGCGCCTATGCGGCCGGCGGCGCGGCATGCCTGTCCGTGCTGACCGACACGCCCTATTTCCAAGGCGCCGACGAGTACCTGGCCGAAGCCCGCGCTGCGGCCCCGCTGCCGGCGATCCGCAAGGACTTCATGCTGGACCCCTACCAGGTGGCGGAAGCCCGCATGTTGGGCGCCGACGCGATCCTGCTGATCGTCGCGGCGCTGGGCGATGCGCAGGCAGCGGAGCTGGAAGCGGCGGCCGGGGACCTCCGCCTCGACGTGTTGATCGAAGTGCACGACGAGGCGGAGCTGGAGCGGGCGCTGCGCCTGCGGTCGCCCTTGCTCGGCGTCAACAACCGCAACCTCAAGACCTTCGAGGTCGATCTGGCCACGACCGAGCGGCTGGCCCGGCTGGCGCCGGCTGACCGCCTGCTGGTCTGCGAAAGCGGGATCGGGTCCGCGGCGGACATCGCGCGGATGCAAGCGGCCGGGGTGTCCTGCTTCCTGGTCGGCGAGAGCCTGATGCGCCAGGCGGATGTCGCAACTGCAACCGCCAGCCTGCTGTGCGGCGCAAGCGTGCAGGGCTTCGGCGCTGCAAGCCCGGAGGGTGTCAGCGAGGCGCCGGCATGAGCGTCGAAGCCAGAGTCCCCATGAACCACGAGCAGCCTGCTCGCACCGATACGCGAGGTCCCAAGATGCACGTCTCGACGCAACGAAAGAGTTTTGCCGAAGCCTATGACCGCGGCGAGCCGCAGGTGGTGTGGACCACGCTGGTCGCCGACCTGGAGACCCCTGTGGCGGCGATGATCAAGCTGGCCGAGGGCCAGCCGTACGGCTTCCTGTTGGAGTCCATCGAGGGCGGCGCGGTGCGGGGCCGCTACTCCTACATCGGCTTGAAGCCCGACCTGATCTGGCGTTGCTACGGAGAGCGCGCCGAGGTCAACCGCAACGTGCAGGCCGGCACGGGCGAGTATGAGCCTTCGCCCTTGCCGGCGCTCGCCAGCCTTCGCGCCTTGATCGCGGAGTGCCGCATCGATCTGCCGCCGGGCCTGCCGCCCGGCAGCGCCAGCCTGATCGGCTTCTTCGCCTATGATTTCGTGCGGCTGATCGAGCGGCTGCCGGACGGCAACCCGGACGAGCTTGGCCTCCCCGACGCGATGCTGATGCGCCCGACGGTGGTCGCGGTGTTCGACAACGTGCTGGACCGCATGACGGTGGTGACGCCAGTCTATCCGTCGCCGGGCCTGTCGGCCGAGGCGGCGCACGGTCGCGCCTGCGAGCGCTTGGCCGGGGTGGCGTCCGACCTGCGCCGGAGCCTGCCGCACCAATTCGCGCCAACCGGGCGCAGTCCGGCCCCGGAGCCGGAATCCAACCTCACCAGCGCGCAGTACTACGGGATGGTCGAGCAGGCGCAGGCCTACATCCGGGCGGGCGATGCGTTCCAAGTGGTGCCGTCGCAGCGGTTCTCGCTGCCGTTCAACCTGCCGCCGCTGGCGCTGTACCGGTCGCTGCGCCGGCTCAACCCTTCGCCGTTCTCGTTCTATCTCAACCTCGGCGACTTCGCGCTCGTCGGCTCCTCGCCCGAGATCCTGGTCCGGCTGCGCGACGGCACGGTGACGGTGCGTCCCATCGCCGGGACACGGCCGCGGGGCCGCACGCGGGCCGAGGACATCGAGCTCGAGCAGGACCTGCTCGCCGATCCCAAGGAACTGGCGGAGCACCTCATGCTGCTTGACCTCGGGCGCAACGACGTGGGCCGGGTCGCCCGGGTCGGCACGGTGCGGGTCACGGAGAAGATGATCGTGGAGCGCTACTCGCACGTCATGCACATCGTCTCCAACGTCGAGGGCGAGCTTGATCCCGCCCGTGCCGACGTGCTCGACGTGCTGTGCGCGGGCTTCCCCGCCGGCACCGTGTCGGGCGCGCCGAAGATCCGCGCCATGGAGATCATCGAGGAGCTGGAGCCGACCCGGCGCGGCTTCTACGCCGGCGGCATCGGCTACATCGGCGCGGATGGCAACCTCGACACCTGCATCGGCCTGCGCACCGGATTGGTGAAGAACGGCGTGCTGTATGTCCAGGCCGGCGGCGGCGTCGTCGCGGACTCGAACCCGGAAGCGGAATACCGGGAGTCCTGCAACAAGGCCAAGGCGCTGCTGCGCGCCGCGGAGGAGGCGATGCGGTTCGATGGCACGGGGGTCGCGCATCACGCCGAGTATGGGATGGCTGATTGACGCGGTTGCGGCCAAACCACTGACATATGGATTTCTGCCATGGATGATTTCGCACACTACGCGGCGGATGGGGGCGCGTCCGCCATTGCCGAAAGCTACTCGCTCGCTTGGTCCCCCTCGTCGTGGCGCGCGATGCCGGCCCAGCAGATCCCAGCCTATGACGATCCCGAACGCCTGGCCGATGTCGAAAGCCGGCTGAGCCGGCTGCCGCCCTTGGTGTTCGCAGGCGAGGTGCGCGAACTGCGCTACAAGCTGGGCGAGGTCGCGGCCGGGCGGGGCTTCCTGCTGCAAGGGGGCGACTGCGCCGAAAGCTTCGCGGATTTCCACGCGGACCACGTCCGCGACACGCTGCGCGTGCTGCTGCAGATGGCGCTGGTGCTCAAGTTCGGCGCGGGCGTGCCGGTGCTCAAGCTCGGCCGCCTGGCCGGGCAGTTCGCCAAGCCGCGTTCGTCCGATGTCGAGCGGCAGGGCGGCGCGGAACTGCCGAGCTACCGGGGCGACATCATCAACGGATACGACTTCACGCCCGAGGCCCGGCGCCCCGACCCCGAGCGGCAGATCCAGGCCTACATGCAGTCGGCGTCCACGCTGAACCTGCTGCGCGCCTTCACCGGCGGCGGCTATGCCAGCCTGGCCAACATGCACAAGTGGAACCTCAATTTCGTTGCGAACTCGGCGCAGGGCGCGCGCTACGAGGACATGACCAACCGCATCTCGGAGGCGCTTGCCTTCATGACGGCGTGCGGCATGTCGGACCTGACCACGCCGGCCATGGCCCGCACCACGCTGTTCACCTCGCACGAGGCGCTGCTGCTCGGCTTCGAGGAAGCGATGACCCGGACCGATTCGGTGACGGGCGGGTGCTACGACACGAGCGCGCAC
>CAXUIQ010000005.1:1352-4936 GCA_964250815.1 uncultured Acetobacteraceae bacterium | reverse complement strand
GCGCGCACGTCGAATACATGCGCGGCATCAGCAACCCCATTGGCCTCAAGGCCGGGCCGAGCTTGACCCCGGACGCGCTGCTGCGCCTGCTCGACATCCTTGACCCCGGCAACGAGCCAGGCCGCATGACGCTGATCGTCCGCATGGGGCACGACAAGGTGGCGGCCCTCCTGCCGCCGCTGGTCCGCGCCGTGCAGCGGCAAGGCCGTTCGGTCGTCTGGTCGTGCGACCCCATGCACGGCAACACGGTCAAGGCGGCCTCCGGCTACAAGACCCGGCCGTTCGACCGGATCATGGCCGAGATCGAGACGTTCTTCGCCGTGCATCACGCGGAAGGCACCTACCCCGGCGGCATCCACATCGAGATGACCGGGCAGAACGTCACCGAATGCACCGGCGGCGCGCAGGCCATCACCGACGCGGCGCTGTCCGACCGCTACCACACGTATTGCGATCCCCGCCTCAACGCGCAGCAGAGCCTGGAGGTGGCGTTCCTGCTGGCCGAGCGGCTCAAGGCGGCGCGGCAGGAGCGGGCGGCAGCCGGGCCGCACGGCCGATGACGCCCGACCTTGGCATCGACGGCCGGACAGTGCCGGACGGCCGACCTTCCCGTCCGGGACGCGCGCCGCTGTTCCGGCAGATCGCCTTCGTGGGCCTGGGCCTGATCAACGGGTCCATTGCCCGCGACGTGCGGCGTTTGGGGCTGGCCGGGCGGCTGGTCGGCACGGCGCGCCGGGCGGAAACGCGCAGCGAGGCCTGCGCCTTGGGCCTGGTGGACGAGGCGACGCCGGACGCCGCCGAGGCCGTCCGCGACGCGGACCTGGTGGTGCTGGGCGTCCCGGTCGGCGCCAGCGGCGAGGCGGCGCGCGCCGTGGCGCCGGGGCTGCGGGCCGACGCGGTCGTGACGGACGTAGGCTCGGTCAAAAGCAAGGTCATCGAGCTGGTGGCGCCGCACCTCGACATGCGGCGCTTCGTGCCGGGCCATCCCGTCGCGGGCACGGAGGAGTCCGGGCCTGGGGCGGCGGTGGACCGGCTGTTCGAGAACCGCTGGTGCATCCTGACCCCGCAGGCGGACACCGATCCGGATGCCGTGGAGCAGGTGGCGGCGCTGTGGCGTGCGCTGGGATCCAAGGTCGAGCTGATGGACGCGGCGCACCACGACAAGGTGCTCGCGATCACCTCGCACCTGCCGCACCTGCTCGCCTTCAACATCGTGAACACGGCGGACGACCTTGAGGGCGTGCTGAAAGGCGAGGTGCTGAAATACGCCGCCGGCGGGTTCACCGACTTCACCCGCATCGCCGCTTCCGACCCCACCATGTGGCGCGACGTGTTCCTGCACAACAAGGAAGCGGTGCTGGAGGTCGTCGGCCGCTACATCGAGGACCTGATGGCGCTGCAGCGGGCCATCCGCTGGGACGAGGCCGACGTCTTGTTCGAGCGGTTCAAGAGCGCGCAAGCCGTCCGCCGCGAGGTGGTCCGGGCCGGCCAGGCCTACAAGCGGGTGCCGAGCGCCCGGCACCAGCATGGCAGGAGCGCGCGGCGCCTAAGCCAGACGCTGGGCTGAGCGCCCGATGGCCGCCACCGCCGCACTCTGTCTGGTCAGGCAAGTATATTTGTATCATTCCGTCCTAAACTATGATGCAGAGGGATTACAGATACTTTATCAGTATTAGACTAGCATATATACGCGAAATGATCGATGTAGTCTGTGCCGTGCTGGGATGCACGCATCGAAAAGCAGAAGCCAGGCGAACCGCACCGATCGCTTGAGCGGCAATCCATGTCTCGGACAGCCAACCGCACGGTCGGCACGGAGACGCCGACCGTAACAGGAGGACTTACCTATATGGCAAACGACAGTGCGGGCGCCGCCGCGGCCGACCCCAATGCTCCGGGCCTCTACGGCCCCGGCGTGACCAGCCAAAGCAGCTCGGTCGGGAGCAACAACGCGGGCGTCGTCGCGCCCGGCAGCGCCGACGTCAACGTGGGCAGCTCCGCCGACACCAGCGCCGCCTATTCCTCTGCCAACCAGGGCGCGGCCGGCCAGGACAACAACGTCGGCGTCATCACGCCCGGCAGCTCGGACGTGACGCTGACCGGCGGCAACGGCCGGTTCGTCATCGACTACAGCCAGCCCTCGCCGACCGACGGTTCCGTGAGCACCGGCGGCAACACCGTGCACGTCGAAGGCGGCAACAACCAGTTCGTGGTCAAGTTCGCGCCCGGCACGTCGAGCGGCGACGCCACCAACGCCGGCAACAACTCCGTCATCCTCGACGGCGGCAACAACCAGTTCGTCGTCGAATACGACTACTCGGCGTTCAACAGCGGCACCCCGTCCGGCAACAACGTCACCGTGGATGGCGGCAACAACGCGTTCGTCGTCAACTACCAAGGCCCCAACGACACCAGCGCAGCGACCGACAGCTCGGTGAACGTCGGCGGCGACAACAACCAGTTCGTCGTGGCCTATGCCGGCGCTTCAAGCTCGGGCAGCGGGTCCGACAGCAGCAGTTCCAGCGGCAGCAACCCCTTCGCGGGCAGCAGCGGGTCCGGCGCGGGCGGCAATCCGTTCGCCGGCGGCGGCTTCGCATCCGGCGGGGCGCCGGCGGGCAATGGCAACCCGTTCGCCAGCCTGGCGGGCGGCAACTCTTCCGGCGCAGCAAGCAGCGCCGGCACCTCTGGAGGCAGCAGCATGAGTTCCACCAGCACATCTGGCAGCAGTTCCGACTCAAGCAGCGCCGACCTGACTGCGGCCCTTCGGCAAAGCCCGTTCGGCGCCTTGCTCGACCTGCCCGGCGTCGATGCCGCGACGATCTTCGGCAACATCAACCCGAACGACTACGCATCGCTGAACAACGGCAGCGGCGGCAACCCGTTCGCCGGCGCCGCGGCGGGAAGCAACCCGTTCGCCAACTACCCCGGGCAGCCCAGCATCTTCTCGGCCGCGACCAACGCCGGTGCAGTCGGCCAATGAGCCCACCGGGGCAGCCGCCAGCGCGGTCGCCGGCGCCAGCAGCGGCGCGTCCGGGGCAGGCGGTTTCGGCGACCTGAGCAGCGGCGACGCTGCGTCCTTCCTCGCAGCAAGCCCGTTCGGCCCGCTGATCACCCAGGCAGGCGTCGATCCGAACACCCTGCTGGCCAGCCTGAGCGGCGGCAACAACTTCTCTGCCCTGATGGGTCTGGGGGGGGCCAACAACCCGTTCGGCGACCAGGCCAGCAGCAGCGGAGGCGGCATTCCGAGCGGCGTCCCGGCCGGCAGCACGGACGGCAGCGGCGCCCCGTCGTCGAGCGACATCATCTCCGGAGTTTATGCGCAGATCACCGCTGACGGCGGCACGGCTCCGCAGACCATCGTCCCCACGACCTGAACCGGACGTGCCTGGGCCGGCGGGCGGGGTTTTATGGCGCCCGGCCTTTTTAAAGCCGGGGCCCCCACCCCCCGCCCCCCATCCCACACCCGGCCGCCCAGCAGACGCGGCGCGGCCCCAGCGGGCCAAGCCGCGAACCGGCTGTCGATTATCTCGATGGCGGCGATGACCTGGTCGATGGCCTCGGTCACCTCCTGCCGGGCATAGGGT
>CAXUIQ010000005.1:0-1342 GCA_964250815.1 uncultured Acetobacteraceae bacterium | reverse complement strand
GTTGCCCGCCGCCGGGCCTTTTTCATGCGCGGCACGCCATCGCAGGCCCCGCCGTGCCGCGCCATCGGTGCGGCGCAGCCACGGATCCAGACCGAGCACCGGACCGCGGCAGCGCCACGCCAAAGCCTGGATGGAAGACCCGTCTCCCAGCAAAGGGCCGCTTCAGCGGTCCTGCGACGGCGCGGCCACTGGCCAACCCAGGCTGCGCAGGGCTGCATGGACCCTGGCCGTCGTGGCATCGGGGTCTTCATCCATGCTGTCGAACGCCAGATCCGCTTCGGAGTAGATGGGATGGCGCGCCGCCATCATCCGTTGCAGGATCTCCGCGGGGTCGCCGCTCCGCAGCAGGGGCCGGTCCGTGCAGGCGGCAAGCCGCCGCAGCAGGAGCGGCAATTCGCAGCGCAGCCAGACCGACACCGCCTTGCCCCGCATCGCCTGCCGCGTTTCGGGGTCCATGAAGGCGCCGCCTCCAGTCGCCAGCACCATGGGCACGTCCGCCAGGAGCCGCGCAATGACCCGGCGCTCCCGCCTGCGGAACTCCGCCTCCCCGTCGCGGGCGAACAGCTCCGCGACGCTGCATCCCGAATCCCGCTCGATCTCGGCATCCGCGTCGCGGAACGGCATCCCGAGCCTTGCCGCGAGGCGGCGCCCGACGTTGGTCTTCCCCACCCCCATCATGCCGACCAGCGCGATGCTGCGCCCAGCGAGCTGGATGGGCGGGCTGTCCAAAAGCAGGGCTTGGCCGTTCAACGCTCGCCTCAATATCACAAGGTGACAAAACTGCTGCAACGCGGGGACTGAAAGTTGAAACTGACAGCCATGACAATATCATTTGAATGAATCGTAGTCGATCGACAACACGAAATGGCGAGACGATCCGTGCCCGCCGTTTCGGGTCGGCGGCGTCCGGCTGCCATGCCAACCATTCGGCGGCGCTCCGGCCGGACCTGGCGCCGAACCCGACGGAGGACACGCGACCATGACCGCTGCGCATTCCCGGTTCTCCGCAATCACCGTCGTGCCGCCGGGGCGCGCGTTGCGCGGGCGGGTGGTTCCACCGGGATCGAAGTCGATCACCAACCGCGCCTTGCTGCTCGCCGCGCTGGCCCGGGGCACCAGCCGCCTGACCGGCGCGCTCAAGAGCGACGACACCGCGTTCATGGCGGCGGCGCTCCGCGCCATGGGCGTCGCGGTTGCGGAGCCGGCCGCCACGGCGTTCACCGTCGCGGCAACCGGGCGCCTGGCCGCGCCGGCGGCGGCGCTGCACCTGGGCAATGCCGGCACGGCCACG
Organism: uncultured Acetobacteraceae bacterium; assembly: GCA_964250815.1. GTDB lineage: Bacteria > Pseudomonadota > Alphaproteobacteria > Acetobacterales > Acetobacteraceae > CAHJXG01. The sequence goes on along the minus strand of CAXUIQ010000005.1, from coordinate 51 downwards.
CGGTTCCTGACCGCTGCCGCCGCAACCGTCGATCACCACCTCGCCCTCGAC